>JAHCKF010000131.1 GCA_026125925.1 Pseudolabrys sp. | reverse complement strand
ACCGCAAGCGCAGACCGCCCGAGACGGATCCCGGTATCCGATAGAGGTGATGCAGATCAATGCCGGTCGCGCCGGCTGGCGCTCATCATTTCGCGCTCGATGTGGAGCGTGATCGATGGGTCGCCGCCGTGAGGCAGCAGCAAAAGACGACGCCGCGAGTCGCATTCCTACTAAGCGCGCTTCTCGTTCTCGGCGCATTCGCCGCCGTCGGCGATGCTCTTGCGGATAAGACCAAGGCGGAACTCGAAGCTGAGGCCGCGGCCCACCGGGCGCGCGGCGCCTGCCAGGGCGCTTATCCCGGTTGGCTGCGTGGTGTGGTCGATGGCTATAACGGCACGGCCGCCAGTCCTGTCGAGAACAAGACCCTCATCAAGCTGTCGATCCCGACACCGGAGGTGCTCAAGCCCGGCGACGAGCGGCTCGGTTGGGGCGACGGCCTCGAGGAGGGGCACAGGCTGGGCGTGGAGTATGGCGTGGAGCTGGGAAAGGCGGCGCGGACGCCGGAGTCGAACACTGCGAAGATGGATGATGCGACGACGAAGCTAGGCAACTACATAAAGCTTCATTGTGGCGGCCTGATTGCGCCGCTGGATTGGGACGCAATAGCGATGGACGACCGGGGCACCACCACCATCACCAGCCTCAACGAAGCACAGCTCACAATGTCGCTTGCGGCATCCGCCAACCAGATCGCCATCGGCACGGAAAATCTCGCGCGTTGCGCGCGCGAGGCTGAGGCGAAAGGCGACCAGGTCGCGGCAGCGAAGTGCCGTGCCGAGGCGAAGGCTTCCGCCCATATCGCTATAGGCTTCGCCGATATGGCGAAAAGCCATGAAGCGGCCGGGCGGGCGGAGGCGGCTATCGCCGTCCGCGATGCAAAAGACGCCGCTGACAAAGCCAAAAAAGCCGCCGACGACGCCGGCGGCTAGGCCGGCGCGTTCTACTTGGCGCTCGCCAGCTTATCCTGCGTCTTCGTGTCGAAGTCGCCAGCATCGTGACGTTCGTGCAACTGGCTCTTCGGATCGCCGGACACGCGGTTGACGATGCGGCCGCGCTTCACCGCCGGGCGGGCGAGCAATTGATCGGCCCAGCGGTTGACGTTTTTGTACTCGTGCGCGCTCAGGAAGGTCGCGGAGTCGCCATAGAGCCAGCCCTTCACCAGGCCGCCATACCACGGCAGGATGGCGATGTCGGCGATCGTATAATCGGTCCCGGCAATGTACTCGCTCTCGGCAAGGCGCTTGTCGAGCACGTCGAGCTGGCGCTTCACTTCCATTGAGAAGCGGTCGATCGGGTATTCCATCTTCGACGGTGCGTAGGCGTAGAAGTGGCCGAAGCCGCCGCCGAGATAAGGCGCCGAGCCCATCTGCCAGAACAACCAGGAGAAGCACTCGGCTCGCGCGGCCGGGTCGGTCGGCAGGAGGGCGCCGAACTTCTCGGCGAGATAAGTGAGGATCGCGCCGGATTCGAAGACGCGGATCGGCTTCGGCCCGCTGCGGTCCATCAGTGCCGGGATTTTTGAATTCGGGTTGACCGCGACGAAACCGGAGCCGAACTGCTCGCCGTCGCCGATCTTGATCAGCCAGGCGTCGTATTCGGCGCCCTTGTGCCCGAGGGCGAGAAGCTCCTCGAGCATGATGGTGACCTTCTGGCCGTTCGGCGTCGCCAGAGAATAAAGCTGTAGCGGATGCTTGCCGACGGGCAATTCCTTTTCATGAGTCGGTCCGGAGACAGGACGATTGATACTCGCGAACTGGCCGCCCGATGGCTTGTTCCAGGTCCAGACCTTCGGTGGAGTGTAATCGGTCGGCGCATTCATGTCGGGGCTCTCCTGAGTGACAGAACTGTCAATATGGGCAGCGCCGCGGCTCGGGCAAGCCGTCATTCCGCCACGATAGCTTGTGCGGCGAGGCGGTCCGGCGACCGGCCGGCAAGCGCGAGTGGCTCGGCTGAACCGCTTCACGCCTCGTGAGTTACAGGGACGTGATGTGGAAACTCGCCATCTCGCTTGGAGTGGCGGCCGTTGTCTTTCCCGCCGCCTTATTTGCTCTGTGGATCTATCGTCTTCCGGAAACGACAGTGGCCGGCGCTCCGATGCCGTTGACCACCGAGGAGGCGAAACGGATTGTGGACGCGCTCCAGCCGCGGACCCGCAAGCAGCGGCGGCCGCTGATTGCCGTTGCCGGCATCAATGATGCAACGGAAACGACGGACTATCTGATGCCCTATGGCATTCTGCGCCGTGCCGATGTCGCCGATGTCGTCGCGCTCGCCACCGGGCCGGGTCCCATGCGGCTGTTTCCCGCGCTGACGGTCGAGCCGCACGCGACATTGGATCAATTCAATAAACAACATCCCGGCGGTGCGGATTACATCATCGTGCCGGCGATGAGTCGCGACGATGATCCGGACATTATGACATTCCTCAAGGACCAGGCCGGGAAAGGTGCCATCATTATTGGTGTCTGCGCTGGCGCCAAGGTCGTAGCCTCCGCCGGCCTGCTGGATGGCAAGCGAGCCACAACGCACTGGTATTATCTTGACGAACTGCGCCGTCGGCACCCGTCTATCGTTTATGTCGCCGATCGGCGCATCGTCGTCGACGGCGACGTTGCGACGATCAGCGCATCGATGCCGATGTCGCTGACATTGGTTGAAGCGATCGCTGGTCGAGCCAAGGCCGCGGCAGTCGCACGCGATCTCGGACTCGAGCAATGGCAGGGCGGCCACCGCAGCGATGCATTCAAACTCACCCGTTCGTTCGCGCTCACCGTGCTTGGCAACACGCTCGCGTTCTGGCGACGTGAGCAGGTCGGTATCGAGATGACGCCCGGTATCGACGAAGTGTCGTTGGCGCTTCTTGCCGATGCCTGGTCGCGGACCTATCGCTCGCATGCGGTAACGTTTGCTGACAAAGCAGGCGCCGTCGAAACACGAAGCGGCCTGCGCATCATTCCCGACCATGTCAACGCTGCATCGCAGCACGATCTAGTCGCGCCGTCGATCGGCGACCGCCGTCCTGCGAAAGTACTGGGTGACACCCTCGCGGCAATCGGTCAACGCTATGGCGCGCGGACCGCGGAGTCAGTCGCCCAACAGCTCGAGTATTTGAGACATTGAGTTCCAGATGACGTCTTGAGTGTCCTGAGATTGCACGCAAGTATAGCTGACGAAGGATTTTGAGATGCAACAGCAAGTCGCCGTGATCACCTTGGGAATTGCCGATCTTGGCCGATCGCGACGCTTCTACACCGAAGGTTTTGGCTGGAAGCCGGTATTCGAGAACGACGAGATCATTTTCTACCAGATGAACGGTTTTGTTCTCAGCACCTGGCAGGCGGCGGCGCTCGAGCGCGACATGATGCGTAGTAGCTGGTCGCGGCCAGGCGCCTTTGCGCTGGCGCACAATGTTCGCGACAAGGACGACGTCCTTCCGACCATCGAGCGGCTGGCCGCGGCCGGTGGCCATGTTTTGCGTGCCGCCGATGAGCCGCCGCATGGCGGTTTTCGTGGCTATGTTGCCGACCCCGATGCCCACGCCTGGGAAATTGCCTGGAACCCGGCCTGGCCGATCGACGAGAATGGCCACGTCACGTTTCGCGGCTGATCGCTGACGGCGGTCGGCACGGCCCAAGGAAACGAGGAGCCTTGGGGCCATAGCTTTCGGCCGGGGCGGGCGCCGTGGTCGCCGTCCGCGGAACTATTCAGCGAAATTTAAGCTGTGCAAGGCAGGGTGCATATCGCACTTCACCCGGAGAAACTGAATGATCGCGCGCGCGCTGGCTGCCTGGCTTGTTGTTGGGAGTATCGCGGTGGCTTCCGTTGCCGTAGCTCCGGCAGTACGCGCACAGAACAGCGCCGCGGTGCAAGTCGCCTCTGGCGTCAGCTACGAACTGATCGGTCGCTGGGACGCCGACAAGCTCAACAAGGTGCTCAACGACGACACGCCGAAGTTCTTCGGGGTCGATGTCAAATACACGCCGGCGACGAATGCGGTGAAGCTCTACCGCGTCAGCTACAATTCGGTGGCGCCCGAGCGCGGCAACAAGCCGATCGTCGCCACCGGTCTCATCGCGGTTCCGGATATCGCCGGCACCTCGTTCCCGCTCGTATCGTATCAACACGGCACTGTGTACGAGAAGACGCAGGTGCCGTCGTTCCCCGATCAGTCGCCGGAGACGCAGCTCATGCTCGCGCAGTTCGCCGGGCAGGGCTACATCGTCATTGGCGCCGACTACTTCGGCATGGGGTCGTCGAAGGAGCCTGAAGGCTACATGGTCAAGGCCAGTCACCAACAGGCCACCTTCGACATGCTGATGGCGAGTCGCGCCGTGCTTGCGGATCTCAAGCTGACGAGCACCAGGTTGTTCATTGCCGGCTGGTCGCAGGGCGGCTTCGTCACCATGGCCTTTCTCGAAAAGCTGGAGAGTTCCGGCGTCAAGGTGGATGCCGCGGCGACTGCGAGCGCGCCGGTCGACATTTTTGTGGCGCTCAACGGCTTTCTCAACTTTCCGCGCAAGAACGACGCCGACTGGGTGAATTCGCTGTTCATCCTGTCGTCGTTCTCCTTCGAGAACTACTACGGCGTGCCGGGCCTGGCGCGGTCGCTGATTGCCGCGCCCTATTACGAGGTGGCGCGCAAGGCCTACGAGCGCCAGCCGTTCAATCCGGCGGATGTGCCGACGGATCTGCACAAGCTGTTGAACAAGGATTATTTCGACGCGCAGTATTTCGCGGAGTCGGCCTACGGCAAGCTCGTGGCGCAAACGACGGCCTATCGCTGGATCATCCGGTCGCCGGTGCGCAATTATTACGGCGAGGCCGACGAGGCGATCAGCACGGGGCTCGGCCGGCTCGCCATGACTTATCAGCAGGCGATCGGCAACGGTAACCAGCAGATCGAAGCGGTCTCGACCGGGCAGACCAGCCACCGCGGCACTTATGCGACGGCTGTGCCACACTGGAAAACGTGGTTCGACGGGATCAAATGACGTGAGCGAAAGCGACAACGCGCTGCCGAAGAACGGAACGAGGAGTGAAGAGCTCTGCGCCGAGTTCGGACCCGGTAATGGCCAGCGCGGCGAGCGGCTACGGCAGGAGTTCGAAGCGGCGGAAGCCGGACTTCTCAAGTGGCACATCCACTCGACGATTGTCGTGTTCGGTTCGGCGCGCGTGCGCGAGACGGGGACGGGCCGCGGCGCTTTCTGGTACGAACAGGCGCGCGCCTTCGGCCGCATCGCCTCGGAGCAGGGCGGCGCCCTGCGGCCGAACGGGCTGATCCGCGACAATGTGATTGCGACCGGCGGCGGGCCCGGAATCATGGAAGCGGCCAACCGCGGCGCCTATGACGCCGGCGCGCCCTCGATCGGGTTCAACATCGAGCTGCCGCACGAACAGAAGCCCAATCCCTACATCACGCCGGAACTGAGTTTCCGCTTCCATTATTTCTCGGTGCGCAAGATGCACCTCGCCATGCGCGCCAACGCCTTGGTGGTGTTTCCCGGCGGTTTCGGAACGTTCGACGAGTTGTTCGAAATCCTCAATCTACGCATTACCGGTAAGTCGCCTCCGGTCGCGACCATCATGGTTGACCGCCGGTTCTGGAAGTCCGCGGTCAACTTCGAGGCGCTGATCGAAGCCGGCACCATAGCGCCAACGGATCTGAGCGTGTTCGAATATGCCGATGACGCCGGCGAGGTATGGACCAAGCTCGCCGCCAAAGAACTCGGCGCGCACCGGCCGATGCCGCCGGCGGCGATCTGAGCGAGCGCGAGGCCGATACGTCCGAGTGGCGATACGCTTTGGCGACCGTGGCTAGAACGGCATCCCGGCCCGCGTCTCCCGCAGAATTTCTCTCGACAGTGCCTCGTCGTCGGCAATGCGGGCCAGCACGAGGGCGCCGACCATGGCCGACCAGGCCACAATCGCATTGCGTCGTTTATCGTCAGGCGTTGCGCCATCGGCCTCGGCGGCGAGGCGATCGAGTGTTTGCCGCAGCGACGCCGTCATGGTGTGACGCAAGTCGCCGGAGCCGCGCGAGGCTTCGGTGCCGAGGCTCGAGAACGGGCAGGATGCATCGCGGTTATCGCGGTGCCGTGGGTGCAGATAGTTGTCGGCAAATGCCGCAACGCCGCCGCTTGTCTTCGCCGGGTCCGGCGCCAGAGCCGCCGCCATCGCTGCGGCGATGAGGGCGTCCTTCGACCGGAAGTAGCCGTAGAAGGCGCCGTGTGTGAGCCCGGCTTCCTTCATAACGTCGGCGACGCTGACATCGTCGAAACCGCGCGCGCGGAACAGCCGGCCGGCTGCTTCCAGGATCGCCCGGCGATGCTCAGCGACCTTTTCCTTGCTCACTTTCATGTGACGGCCTCCGTGGCTGTTGACTTATACAGTATGAGCATCATAAATACAATCATTACGAATAACATGAATAGGAGGCCGGTATGGCCCAAGCGGAACCTCAAGTGAAACCTACCGTTCTGATCACCGGAGCCTCTTCGGGCATCGGCGCCGTTTATGCCGGCCGCTTCGCCAAACGCGGCCATGACTTGGTGCTGGTGGCGCGGGACGCGGGACGGCTGAATGCACTAGCGACCCGGCTGCGCGCCGAAGCGGGCGTCGAAGTCGATGTGCTGCCGGCCGATCTTTCCGGCGCGGCCGACCTCGCCAAGGTCGAAAAGCGCTTGCGCGATGACGCCGCCATCGGCGTGCTGGTGAATAATGCCGGAATTGCTGCACCAGGCGGTTTCGCCGACGGCGATCCGGACGTCATGGAAGCGCTGATCAAGGTCAACGTCACCGCGGTGACGCGGCTCGCCGCCGCGGCGGTGAAGCGCTTCCTGGCGCAGAACAAGGGCGACATCATCAACATCGCCTCGGTGCTGGGCCTCGCGCCCGAGATCGGCCTCGGCGCCTACAGCGCCAGCAAATCCTTCGTGCTGACCTTATCGCAGAGTCTGAATGCCGAACTCGGCAGCCGCGGGGTTTATGTGCAGGCGGTGCTGCCGGCGGCGACGCGCACCGAAATCTGGGAACGCTCCGGCCGCGACGTCGACCAACTCACAGGTGTGATGGCGGTCGGCGAACTGGTCGATGCGGCGCTCGCCGGCTACGACAGGCGCGAGACTGTCACCATCCCGCCGCTGCCGGACGCCGCGCAGTGGGAGACTTTCAACGCGGCGCGGCTGGCGATGCTGCCGAATTTCGGCAATGAGCACGCGGCTGAGCGCTATCGGGCTGCGGACTGAATCAAAGGCCGCGCCGCCCGGCGGCGCGGCCCATATTCGCCTTTATCGCGGCCGTGACACGACGCGCAGTTTGCCGCTCGGACCGCCGCCGCAAAAGAACGTGTCGCGGCCGTTCGATTCCAGACCGGAGACGACGAGACTTTTCGGCATGTCGATCTGTTCGAGCACTTCGCCGGACTTCGGATCGATGCGGCGCAGGTCGCTCTGATCGTCCTGCCAGGTGCCGTGCCAGAGTTCGTCGCCGAGCCAGGTCACGCCGGTGACGAAGCGCGTCGCCTCGATGGTGCGCAGGATCGCGCCGGTGTCGGGATCGATCTGGTGGATTTTGCGGCCGCGATGTTGGCCGACCCAGAGCGAACCTTCCGCCCAGGCCATGCCGGCGGCGCCGCCTTCCGGCGCCGGAATGGTGGAGAGGACCTTGCCGCTTTGCGGATCGACTTTCTGGATACGGTCGCCGAAGATCTGGAACAGATGGCGGCCGTCGAACGCCGTGCCGGCTTCGGCCTGGACATCGAGCTTGTGTAACGTGTCGCCGCTATCGGGATCGACGGCATTGAGCGTCTCGCCGGTCGCGATCCAGACATTGCGGCCGTCGTAGCTGACGCCGTGCACGGTTGTGACGTCCGGGAAACTGAATTCGCGGACGATATTGGCTGCCGAACGTTTCATTCGCTGTTCCTCTGATGCTGTTGACCTGATGGCCGCAAGCTAGCTGCCGGATAGGGCCGCCGTGAGTAACAAGCTTGTCGGGAAACCCGGCAGCGGCGGCGCCATCCAGCGCCGCGCGCGGCCGTGGCCGACGGGCTGCACTTTGCCGGCGGCGGCCAGTTCATCGAGCGCGCGTTGCACGGTGCGCTGGCTGGCGCCGAGCGCCAGCGCCAGTGCCGAACTCGACCACGCTTCGCCGTCGGCAAGCAAAGCCAGGACCGTAGCGTGCGCTTCATCGCTCGGCGGCGCCAGCACCGCGACGTCGCGCCCCCGCGGCGGCTTGAGCGCGAAGCCGTCCGGCGTCGCTTCGATGGCGGTGAAGCCCAGCAGCGTCTTGCGCAGGCGCCCGATCTCGACGCGCAGGCGCGCGCGATGCGACTCGTCGGCGTGGCGGGCGCCGAAGGCGCGGGCGAGCAGCGTCTCGCGCGATGCGCTACCGGGAAAGGCTTCGGCCAGCGAACGGGCGAGCGCAAAGAGCACCGGCCGCGTGTCGAGCGCGATCGAGCGGCCGGCGTGCGAGATGGCATGGCGGCAGGCATCGATCACCAGCGTTTTGGAGCCGAGCAG
>JAHCKF010000130.1 GCA_026125925.1 Pseudolabrys sp. | reverse complement strand
CAGCATCGGGCCGCCGGACAGAACGATAGAAGGAATGTTCACGGTGGCCGCCGCCATGATGCAGGCCGGCGTGGTCTTGTCGCAGCCGGTCATCAGCACGACGCCGTCGAGCGGATAGCCATAGAGGATTTCGACGAGACCGAGATAAGCGAGGTTGCGGTCGAGCGCGGCGCCGGGACGCTTGCCCGTTTCCTGGATCGGATGCACCGGGAATTCGAAAGCGATGCCTCCGGCGGCGCGGATGCCTTCGCGCACGCGCGAGGCCAGCTCGAGGTGATGGCGATTGCAGGGCGACAGGTCTGAGCCGGTCTGGGCGATGCCGATGATCGGCTTGCCGGAGGTGAGTTCTTCGCGGGTGAGGCCCCAGTTGAGATAGCGCTCGAGATAGAGCGCGGTCATGCCGGGGTTTTCCGGGTTGTCGAACCAGAGCTGCGACCGCAGGGTTTTGCCCTTGGGCTTCTTCTCCGACGATTGGTGGCCGCGCTTCGGCTGCTTCATGAAAGTCACTCCCTGGCGCCGGATCGGCGCGTCATTGCTCTGATGGCTGCCTTTTCGGCGCAGCCTTGGTGGCGTGGTCGTTGGAAAGCGGTGGCCGACCTGATGGGCCGCGCCGCGCGTGCGGCGTCCGGCTGGCTGTCAGGTCGCTGGCGATGAGGGGCCTCCGGCGGCTGCGCCGCCCTTACGTTGACGTCCGTCAAGTTGAGCGCAATTCCAATGTCGGGGCAACGGGGCCTTTGTGTGCGCCGCGAAATACGGTTCCGCGCGGCCGTCTGCGTTTACCTAGTGAATTGTTGCTAAAGGATAAATTATGCCACGGTGGCGTGCCGGCGAGGCCGAAACCGGTCGCGACGTCAGCTCGTGGGCTTGCCGTCGTCGCCCATGATACCGGCGAGCATGGCCATGCGCACCAGATCGGACAGGCTGTTCGCGCCCATCTTGGTCATGAGATTGGCGCGATAGATCTCGACCGTGCGCGGCGAGATACCGAGGTCGAAGGCGATGGTCTTGTTCGGATGGCCGGCCACCAGACCTTCGAGCACCTGGCGCTCGCGGTTCGACAGCGCCGCCAGCTTCTCCTTGATCGCGCCGAGTTCGGCTTGACGCTTGCCGTTGTCGGCGGCGTTGCTGAGCGCGGCCTTCACCGCCGCGATCAGGCCGTCGTCATCGAACGGCTTCTCCAGGAAATCGATGGCACCGATCTTCATCGCCTCGACGGCCAGCGCCACGTCGCCGTGACCGGTGATGACGACCACCGGCAGGCCGGGCTTCGTTTCCTTGACCTTCCTGAGCAGATCGATGCCTGTGATTTCGGGCATGCGGACGTCTGTGATGATGCAGCCGGCTTCGATCTCGGGCAGCACGTCAAAGAATGCCCGCGCCGAATCGAAGCCGCGTGCCTTGTAGCCCGCGGTCGCCAGCAGGAATTCGAGCGACTGCCGCACGGCATCGTCGTCATCGATTACGTAGATCATGGTATCAGGCATCGTCGACATCGCCTTCCTGTACCGCCGCGAGTGTGAAATTGAAAGTCGTCCCGCCGCGCGGATTGGGTTCGGCCCAGATACGTCCGCCGTGGGCCTCGATGATGGTGCGTGAAATGGACAGCCCAACGCCCATGCCTTGCCGCTTGGTTGTCATGAATGGCTGGAACAGATGTTCGGCGATTTCTGGCGCGATACCGGAACCGGTGTCGGCGACGCTGATGCGAACCTGACCAGCGCTGTCGGGCGCAATCGAAATCGTCAGGTCGCGCGCCGTCGCCTCTTCCATGGCGTCCATGGCGTTGCGGATCAGGTTGAGCAGCACCTGCTGCACCTGCACGCGGTCCGCCAGCACCAGGTCGACCTGCGGATCGAACTTGAATTGCACGCGAATGCCGCGGTCCTTGACGCCGACCAGCGCCAGGGCGCTCGCTTCCTCGACCAGCTTGGTGATGCTCTCGACCCGCCGGTCGCTCTCGCCGCGCGCGACGAAATCGCGCAGGCGGCGGATGATGTGGCCGGCGCGTCCGGCCTGTTCGGAGGCCTTGCTCAATGCGTCGCGCAGCATCGGCAGCTTGTCGATGCCGTCGCCATCGATGATGCGCTGCGAGCCTTTCAGGTAATTGGAAATGGCGGCGAGCGGCTGGTTGAGTTCGTGCGCCAAGGTCGAGGCCATCTCGCCCATCGCGGTCAGGCGTGAGATGTGCACGAGTTCGGATTGCAGTTCCTGCAGCCGCTGTTCGGTCTGCTGGCGTTCGGTGAGGTCGCGGATGAAGCCGGTGAAAAACCGCCTGTCGCCGGACTTCATTTCACCGACCGCCAGTTCCATCGGGAAGGTCGAGCCGTCCACGCGCTGGCCGACGACGACACGGCCGATGCCGATGATGCGGCGCTCACCGGTGTCGCGGTAACGTTGCAGATATGAATCGTGGTTGTCGCGGTAGGGTTGAGGCATCAGCATCTTGACGTTCTTGCCGATGACGTCGGCGGCGCGATAGCCGAACAGCCGTTCCGCCGCGCTCGAAAACGATTGCATGGCGCCACGCTCGTCGATGACGATCATCGCTTCCGGCACGGTGTCGAGGATCGATTGCAAATGTGCTTCGCGCGCCAGTGCGTCGCGCGTCATGACGTTGGCGCGTCGGCGGCCGCGGCGCAGCAGTTCGCCGCCCCAGGCCGTCGCGCCCCCGATCACGGCAAAAGCCAGGGCGCTGAACGTGTCGGATTTCGACAGCCCGCTGCCGTCGTCGAGCAGGATGAGGGCAACGGTCAGGCTCAGCACCGTCGATAACAGGCCGGGGCCTAGGCCGCCGATCGCCGACGCCACCAGGATCGGCGGGATGAAATAGAGAAACAGCGCTTCGCTGTGCAGCTCCGGTGTGAGCAGCGCGCGGCCAGCCAGGGCCAGCACCACGGCAATCAGCGCAACGCCATAGCGCCACACCCGCATTCGCCGCTCGAATGAAAAAATGCCTTGTATGTCAGCCACTTGTTCGACTCGAACCCGGCCCCCGGGAGAGGGCGGGTGCCTCCGGTAAAACCCCTATGGAGATTATCTGAATTTCGGGGCGCTCGCGACACCGGTACCACAATGACATTCAACCGGGCGCTGAAGCTGCCCTGAGCGAGGATCGAAACCATGCACACCCAGACCCTGACCGTCCGGAAGTCGCAGCCCCATCCCGCCACCGCGTCGCAGCCGCACATTGCCAACGGCACCGGCGAAACCATCGAGTTCATGGGCGCGGTGATGCCGTTCGCCCGCAACGCCGAAATCTACGGTGAGAACGAGCCGGCCGAGTATCTCTACAAGATCGTCAGCGGCGCGGTGCGCACCTACCGCGTGCTCAACGACGGCCGCCGCCAGATCGGCGCCTTCTGTCTGCCCGGCGACGTGTTCGGCCTCGAGGTCGGCGAGCATCACAGCTTCTCGGCCGAAGCGATCGTCGATTGCAAGATTATGCTGATCAAGCGTTCGTCGCTGGTGTCGCTGGCGACCCGCAGCCCCGACGTTGCCCGTCAGCTCTGGACGCTCGCCGCGACCGAACTGCAGCGCGCCCAGGATCACACCATGCTGCTGATCAAGACCGCGCAGGAGCGTGTCGCCGGTTTCCTGCTCGAAATGGCGCAGCGCGCGCGCTGCACCGAAGCGGTCGAACTGCCGATGTCGCGCCAGGATATCGCCGACTATCTCGGTCTTACGATCGAAACCGTGTCGCGGACCCTGACGCAACTGGAGAACTCGGCCGCGATCGCGGTGCCGACCTCGCGCCGCATCGTGCTGCGCAACCAGGCCGCGCTCAACCGCCTGAACGGCTGATCTCCGGCAGCTTCAAGTTCACCATCACGTTTCCTCCCCCCGTACTGCCCCGGCCGTTCAGCCGGGGCTTTTGTTTGTGCGCCACGATTGACTTCGATCAACATGGTACCCCCGCCGCGGTGCTGGAATGCTGCGGCAATCCGAAGGAGACACGACGATGCACGCCAGCGATGTCATGACCCGTGACGTGGTCACGATCGAACCCGAGGCCACCGTACTTCAGGCCGCGCGGCTGATGCTCCAACACCGCATCAGCGGGCTGCCGGTGGTCGACAAGAATCACAATCTGGTCGGCGTCGTATCGGAAGGCGATTTCTTGCGCCGCCGCGAGACTCAGACCGAAAAGCGCCGCTCGCGCTGGCTCGAGTTCATCATGGGCCCCGGCAAGGTGGCGGAGGAATATGCGCATACGCATGGCAGCCGCGTCAGCGAAGTCATGACCGTCGATGTTCAGACCGTCGACGAGAACGCCTCGCTCGAGGACGTCATTGAACTGATGGAAAAGTACCGGATCAAGCGCGTGCCGGTGATGGCCGGCTCGATGCTGGTCGGCATTGTCACCCGTTCCAACCTCATGCGGGCGATGGTGAGCATGGCACGGGTCACGCCGGAACCGCAGTCGCCGCAGGATGACGGCGCCATCCGTTCGCAATTAATGGCCGAAATGGAAAAGCAGCATTGGACGCCGATCGCCGCCATGGATGTGGTGGTGCGGGACGGCGTCGTGGAACTGTTCGGCGTCATCACCGACGAGCGTCAGCGCGAAGCCTTGCGCGTCGTCTGCGAGAATGTTCCCGGGGTCAAGGCGGTGAAAGACCATATGGCCTGGATCGATCCATCGACCGGTATGACATTCGATGCGCCGGACGCTGCCAGCGAGACGGCGCGCCATTGAGGCGCTCCGCGCTTTGATTCTGGTCAAGGCGCCGCGCCGGTCGCGGGGAGCAAATAGCACAACCGTCGCGGCGCGACGGCTATCCCCGTAACCGATGGAGGCGTCCATGGCCTTTCGTTCCCTTCTTCCGACCAATCGTTCGGTTGCCAGTCCGTTCGGCTCATTGCAGCGCGAGATCGACCGCCTGTTCGAGGACTTCTCGCGCGGCTTGCCGAGCCTCGCACCGCATGCGGCCGGCAATGGCGGCATGCTGACGCCGAGCGTCGATGTCAGCGAGACCGATAAGGAAATCGAAATCACCGCCGAACTGCCGGGCCTCGAAGAGAAGGACGTGCAGATCAACGTCGCCGACAATGTCCTGACCATTCGCGGCGAGAAGACCGCCGAGAAGGAGCAGAAGGACAAGAATTACCGCCTAGTCGAGCGCAGCTATGGTTCGTTCGAGCGCACGCTCGAATTGCCGGCCGGCGTCGATGCCGACGCCATCAAGGCTAGTCTCGCCAAGGGCGTGCTCAAGGTGACGGTGCCCAAGCCCGTACCGGCGCAAGCCAAGAAGGTCGAAGTCAAAGCCGCCGGCTGAGCGGACGGCCAAGCACAAAGGCGCGCCCGGGATCCTCGGTCGCGCCTTCGTCGTTTCGCGCTGCAAAGCGAAACGCCAGGCACCGCAAAAGCCTCCGCAACTTGACTTTCGTCAATGGCGCTACCGCACGTTGCGCCGAATATTCGTCTCGGGAGAAACCTGGCCCAGAGGGATATCATGTCGACCCAGCCTGCCCTGCAAGTGGTCGCAACGCCCGCGACGAGTTCACCGAAAAGCGAACGCACCTGGTTGGCGTCGAACTGGGGGCTGATCGCCGCCGTCGCCGCTCTGATCGTCGTGCTCCTGCTGCCGACGCCGGCCGGTTTGCCGGTCGCCGGGCATCGCATGCTCGCCATTCTTGCCTTCGCCGTCATCGTCTGGATGACCGAAGCCATTGACTACGCAGTGTCCGCCATCGTCATCGCGGCGCTCATGGCGTTCCTGCTCGGCCTCGCCCCGAGCATCGCCAATCCGAAAGTCCTGATGGGCACCAGCGCGGCGCTGACGCTCGCCTTCAGCGGCTTCACCACGACCGGCCTGGTGCTGGTCGCCGCCGCGCTGTTTCTCGCCGCGGCCATGACGCAGACCGGCCTCGACAAGCGCATCGCGCTCAACATTCTCTCGCGTGTCGGCACCGAGACCCGCAACGTGGTCATCGGCACCATCCTGGTCGGCATCGTCATCGCCTTCATGGTGCCGTCGACCACGGCGCGCGTCGCCTGTCTGGTGCCGATCACGCTCGGCATGATCGCCGCCTTCGGCGTCAGCCGCACCAGCAGCTTCGCCGCCATGCTGATGCTGGTGACGGTGCAGACCGCCAGTATCTGGAACGTCGGCATCAAGACCGCGGCGGCGCAGAACATGATCGCCATCGGCTTCATCGAGAAGGCCTTCAACCAGACCATCACCTGGCTCGAATGGCTGGTCGCCGCGGCGCCGTTCGGCATCGCCATGTCGATCGCGCTCTATTTCATCATGACGCGCATGATGAAGCCGGAAGTCACGTCGGTGCCCGGCGGGCAGGAAGGCATCGGGAAGTCGCTGGCCGATCTCGGGCCGATGAAGGCTTCGGAGAAGAAGCTGCTCGTCATCTCGCTGACCCTGATCGCCTTCTGGGCGACCGAAGGCGTGCTGCACCGGTTCGACACCTCGACCACGACGATCACCGCGGTGGCGCTGATGTTCATGCCCGGCATCGGCATCATGACCTGGAAGGAGGCGCAGCCGAAGATCCCGTGGGGCACGGTGATCCTGTTCGGCATCGGCATCTCGCTCGGCACGGCGCTGCTGCAGACCAAGGCCGCGACCTGGCTCGCCGATATCGTCGTTCTCGAATTCGGCCTGAAGAACGCCACGGCGCTGTTCATCCTCGGCACCATGAGCCTGTTCCTGGTGGTGATCCATCTCGGCTTCGCCAGCGCCACCGCGCTCGCCTCCGCGATGATCCCGATCGTCATCGCCGTGCTCAAGGGCGTGGCGACGCCGGGCATCAACGTCATCGGCATGACCATGCTGCTGCAGTTCGTCGTGTCGTTCGGCTTCATCCTGGTGGTGAACGCGCCGCAGAACATGGTGGCCTACGGCACCGACACCTTCACGGCGCGCGACTTCGTCCGCACCGGCCTGGTGCTGACCGTGGTGGCGCTCGCCCTCGTCATGCTGCTCGGCGCCACCTACTGGCGCTGGCTCGGCTACGTCTGAGCGGAGTTTTCGTCATGCCGCGCCGTTCCATCGCCGTCGTCTTTGCCGGAAGCGGCGGCTCCGGCGCCATGAGCGCTGGCGCCGTGTTCCTCCGCGCCGCGGCGCGCGCCGGTTATTTCGGCATGATGACGCAACTGTTCGGCGCGCAGGTGCGCGGCGGCGAGTCGGCGGCGCTCGTGCAGATCGGCGCCGATCCGGTCGAGGCGCAGCCCGACCGTTTCGACGTCTTCGTCGCGCTCGACTGGGACAAGGTCGAGCAGTTCGCCGCCGAAATCCCGCTCGACGAGACCAGCCTCATCGTCGCCGATCCGGCGAGCGGTCCGGTGCCGCCCGGCATCGCCAAGTCGAAGGGCCGCGTCGTGCCGCTGGCCATGGCCGACACCGGCGAGAGCAAGCTCGATCGCGCGCTGCTCGGCAAGCGCGTCAACATGTTCGCGGCGGGCTGCGTCGCGACTTTGTGCGGCCTGCCGGACGACGATATCGCCGGTGCGGTCGAGGCGATCTTCGGCGAGAAGGGCAGGGACGTCGCCGCCGCCAATACGGCGCGGGCGCTGGCCGGCGCGCAGGCGGCGGCCACACTAGCGCTTGATCTGAAACTCGCGCCGCCCGGCCACGATCAACGTTGGCTGATCAGCGGCAATCAGGCGGTGGCGCTCGGTGCGCTGCGCGGCGGCGTGCGCTTCGTCGGCTGTTATCCGATCACGCCGGCGACCGATCTGGTCGAATGGCTCGCGCCGCATCTCATCAAGCTCGGTGGCCGGCTGGTGCTGGGCGAGGACGAACTCGCCTCGATCAATATGGCGCTCGGCGCCTCCTATGGCGGCGTCCCGGCGATGACGGTGACGTCGGGTCCGGGCTTCTCGCTGATGGTCGAGAGCCTCGGTCTGGCGATCGCCGCGGAAATCCCGTTCGTCCTGGTCGATGTCATGCGCGCCGGGCCGTCGACGGGCATTGCCTCGAAGACCGAGCAGAGCGATCTCAATCTGGCGATCTACGGCACGCATGGCGATGCGCCGCGCGTCGTGCTGGCCCCGCTGTCGGTCGCCGACTGCGCCGCCACCACCGAATACGCCGTCTATGTCGCCGAGTCCCTTCAGGTGCCGGTCATTGTCCTGTCCGACCAGTTGCTCGGCCAGGCGACCGCATCGATTAATCCGGTATCGGATCGGCCGGCACCGCAAAAGCGCAAGATCGACGGCGCGGCGGCCGGCGAGCCGTTCAAGCGCTACGCCACGGGCGGCGATGCGATCACGCCGATGCCGCTGCCGGGCACGCCGGACCGCGAATGGGTCGCCGAAGGGCTGACGCATAACGAAGCCGGTCTGCCGGCCAGCGGCGCGGCGATGCATGCCGCGCAGATCCACAAGCGGGCGCGCAAGATCAGAGAGTTCGAAGCCGGCGAGCGCTGGGGCGAGGTGACGGGTGAGGGCGACACCGCGATCCTTGCCTTCGGCTCGACCGTCGGCGCCGCGCGTGAAGCGGCGCGTCGTCTCGGCGAAGCGGGACGCAAGGTTCGCGTCATTGCGCTGCGGCTGCTGTCGCCGCTGCCGGTAAGACAGCTCGCGCAGGCGCTGAGCGGC
>JAHCKF010000013.1 GCA_026125925.1 Pseudolabrys sp. | reverse complement strand
AATTTCGCGATGAAGCTGCAGCAGTTCACCGGACCGCTGATGGCGAAGTCGCTCGAGGACACCGCGTTCTATCGTTATCACCGGCTGATCGCGCTCAATGAGGTCGGCGGCGAGCCGGCATTGCCTGGCTTGAGCGTCGAGCAGTTCCATCGGGAGCAGGCCCGGCTGCTTCGCGAGCAGCGCAACGGCATGATCGCCACCGCGACGCACGACACCAAGCGCGGCGAGGATGCCCGCATGCGCATCCTGGCGCTGGCGGAAATCCCGGAGGACTGGCGCGCGACGGTGCTGGCGTGGAAGGCGCTCAACGAGCGCTTCACCTACAATGTGAATGGCGGGCGCTGGCCGACGGCGGCGCACGAATACATGCTGTATCAAACGCTGATCGGCTCCTGGCCGGCCGGCGGTCCCGATGACGGCTTCGTCAAGCGGGTCGCGGCCTATGCGTGGAAGGCGGCGCGCGAGGGCAAGCAGCAGACCAGCTGGAACAATCCGAACGAGGCTTACGAGCAGGCGCTGCGGCAATTCGTCGAGGCCATCCTCGATCCGGCGCGGTCCGCCGAATTCATCGCTTCGCTGTCGCAATTCGCGCAGCGGACGGCCTTGCTCGGCGCGCTGAACAGCCTGTCGCAGATCGCGCTCAAGCTGACATTGCCCGGCGTCCCGGATTTTTATCAGGGCACCGAGCTGTGGGACCTGTCGATGGTCGACCCCGACAACCGGCGGCCGGTCGATTTCGCGCAGCGGCGCAAACTTCTCGGGGGCCAGGCAGACTGGCCGGCGCTCGTGCGCGACTGGCCGGACGGCCGCGTCAAGTTCGCGCTGATCCGGACATTGCTCGCGCTTCGTCAGCGGCATGCCGCGCTGTTTCGCGACGGCGGCTATACGGGCCTGCCGCTTGCCGGTGCCGATGCGTCGAGCGCGATCACATTCGCGCGCGATCACCGCCACGAGCGGCTGGTCGTCGTGGCCGGCCGGCATTTCGCGCATGCGACGCAAGGCGGACGCCGGTGGCCGGAGGGATTTCAGGTTGCGCTTGGCGAGCCGCTCGACGGCTATCGCGACGTGCTGCGCGACCGCGCGGTCAGCGGCGGCACGGTGCATTTGAACGACCTGCCGGTCGGGATATTGCTGCGGAGCTAGGCCGCGCGCGCCCGCCGATATAGCGAGACATAGGCCGGCGCGGATTGCGTCCAGCTATAGGACTTGGCCATCGCGGCGGTGCGCATGGCGTTGAGCCTGGTCTTGTGGCCGAACGTCGCGAAGGCGCAGCAGATCGCGCCGAGCAGAGACTCCGTCGAAGGCTCGGAGAACAGGTAGCCGGTCTCGCCGTCACTGATGGTTTCGGACAGGCCGCCGGTGCGCCGCCCGATCGGCAGCGAGCCGAACCGCTGCGCATACATCTGGCTCAGCCCGCACGGCTCGAAGCGCGACGGCACCAGCGTGAAGTCGCTGCCGGCGAAGATGCGGCGCGCGCTGCCGTCGTCGAACCCGATCGCGGCGGCGACGCTGTCGGGCCGGCGCCGCTGCGCCGCCTGCAAAGCTCGCTCGAAGCGCGGCTCGCCGCGCCCCATCACCACGATCTGGCCGCCGGCATTGACGATCGTCTCGGCGGCCGCGAGAACCAGATCGACGCCCTTTTGATGCACCAGGCGCGCGACGAGGCCGAACAGCGGCCCGCGCGACGCGGCCAGTCCGAATTCCTGGCGCACATGGTCGGCGTTGAGCCGTTTGCCGGCCCATTCGCCGGCGCCGAACGGCGCTGCGAGTTCGGGGCACGCGCGTGGATCCCACGTGTTGTCGATGCCGTTGAGAATGCCGGTCAGCTCGTTGGCGCGGGCGCGCTTGGCGAGCAGACCTTCGAGCCCGCAGCCGAATTCCGGCGAGGTGATCTCGCGCGCATAGGTTTCGCTGACCGTCGTCAGATGCGATGCGTAGTAGAGGCCGCCCTTGAGGAACGACACCTTGCCGTAGAACTCGACGCCGTCGATCTGGAATGCGCTGCCGGGAATGCCGATCCGCCCCAGCGCCTCGCGCGGGAACAGCCCCTGATAGGCGAGGTTGTGAATGGTGAGCACGGTCGGCACCTTGGAGCCGCGCCAGGCGAGATAGGCCGCCGTCAGCGCCGATTGCCAGTCATTGGCGTGGACGAGATCGGCCCGCCAGTCGGGATCGATCTTTCCCTCGGCGATCTCCGCCACCGCGAGCGAGAACCGGGCGAAGCGGATGTCGTTGTCCGTCCAGTCGGTTCCCTTGATGTCGACATAAGGGGAACCGTCACGCTCATAAAGCGCAGGCGCGATGACGACATAAACAGGGAGGCCGTCCGCGGTTTCGGTGCGGCCGATATCGCAGGCCGGCATGCCTGCATAAGCGGCACATCGCCCGACAATCGCGAGGTTTTTCGCCTTGCTCAGGACTTCGCGGTAACCGGGGATGACGACGCGCACGTCGGCGATCGGCCGGATCGCGCGCGGCAAGGCGGCCGACACCGCGGCGAGGCCGCCGACCTGTACGAAGTCATCGATTTCGGGAGTCGCAAACAGGACACGCATGTCACCCTCGGACGCTCTCTAACGCCGGGGGTCACGTCCAGTTCCTTTGCGCGACGAAAAAACCGCATGGCATCGAAGGAAGATGCCCATCTTGCGATACCGCCAATGCCGCGCCGTCGGTGCGGGAACGGACATTGGACCGTGTCCAAACGCAATCGGCAGGCATGACGGCGGTCGTTCACCGCTGCGCCGTGATGCCTGCCGTCGTGTCGTCAGTTGAACTTCAGGCCGGCCGCTTTCGCCAGCGCGAGGTTCGCGGCGATCTCCTTGACCATCAGCGCGTCGAACTCCGCCGGCGACAGCGGCAGCGGCTCGACGCCCTGCTTGAGCAGCTTGTCCTTGATGTCCGCGCTGTCGACGATCTTGGTAATGTCGCGGTGCAGCCGCTCGACGATCGGCTTCGGCGTCTGGCGCGGCGCGAGAAAGCCGTTCCAGAAAGTATAATCGGAATTGGCGTAGCCGAGTTCGAGCGTGGTCGGCACCTCGGGCAGCGCCAGCGAGCGTTTCTGCGTCGTCACCGCGAGCGGGATCAGCCGCTTGTCGAGGATGAACGGCAGCCCGGAGCCGGTGCCGATCGCCATGAAGTCGACCCGGCCGGTCGCTACTTCGGTCAGCGCCGCCGGCCCGCCGCGGAACGGAACGTGCGTTCCCTTGAATCCCGCGCTGAGACGGAAGCGTTCGGCGGCCCAGTGCGTCGCGCTGCCGATGCCGGCGGACGCATAGGTGATCTGCCCGTCCTTGGCGCGCTCGACCAGGTCCTTGACCGTCTTGATGCCTTTCGACGGCGCGACCACGATCACGTTCGGCACCACGCCGATCATCGCGATGCCGGCGAAATCCTTGGCCGGGTCGTAGCTGACATTGGGATGCGCGGCCGGCACCGCGGTATGCGCGGCGGCGTTGGCGAGCAGCGTGTAGCCGTCCGGTTCGGCGCGCGCGACGACCGCCGAGCCGATCATGCCGCCGGCGCCGCCGCGGTTCTCGACCACCACCGACTGGCCGATCGCCTGCGCCAGCGGATCGGTGACGAGGCGGGCGAGCACGTCGACCGTGCTGCCGGCGCCGAACGGGCAGATCATGCGGATCGGCTTTGCGGTCGGCCATGCCGCGTCGGCGAAGGCGCTGCGCATCACGGCCGGCATGGCGAGCGCGGCGCCCGACAGCGTCAGGAAGCGGCGGCGCGTGGTCATGGTGTTTCCCCCCTTGTGTTACTGGCGAGCTTTATGAGCGGCGCTCGCCTTGCGGTCTCGTGCGGATGACGGCGTCAAAGTCTGAAGCGTCGCCGCGCGCGGCGCAACCGGCATTGCGCGCAACGCGATTTGCCGGCTCTCGCTTTCGCTGCGCGAAAAGCCGATCGTCTAAGGCCGCGCGGCCGGCGCGGCCGGTGCGGCCCAGGGCCGCTGCTGCCGGGAGGTTTCCTTGAAGGCCGCGATCCTGTCGCGATAGCTCTCGGTCAGGTCGACATCGTCCCAGCCATTGATGAGTTGGTTGCGGCTCACCGGGTCGATGGCGAAGCTGTAACGTCGTTCGCCGCAGGTGATCGTCTGCCGCTCGAGATCGACGGTGATCTGCCGCGCGGGATCGGTGTCGACCGCCGCGCCGAGTTCGGCGACGGCGTCGTCCGGCAGCACCGCCGTCAGCAGTCCGTTCTTCACCGCGTTCTGCGCGAAGATGTCGCCGAACGACGGCGCGATCACGCAGCGGAAGCCGTAATCGTAGACCGCATAGACCGCCGCCTCGCGCGACGAGCCGCCGCCGAAATTGCGTCCCGCCAGCAGGATCTTCGCGCCGGCCCAGCGTGGATCGTTGAGCAGGAAGTCAGCGCGCGGCTTGTCGTCGGCATCGAAGCGCAGGTCGCGCAGCAGCACCGCGCCGAGACCGCGCGAGCGCGGCCATTTCAAAAAGCGCGCCGGCAGAAGCTGGTCGGTGTTGACGTTCGGCAGCATCAGCGGGCAGGCGGTGGCGGTGAGGCGGGTGAACTTGTCCATGCGCGTTACGCCTTCCGTCCGGCGATCAGCGGCCGCACGTCGGCGAGGTGGCCGGCGACCGCCGCCGCGGCGACCATCGCCGGCGACATCAGATGGGTGCGCGCGCCCGGTCCCTGCCGGCCGCGGAAGTTGCGGTTGGTGGTCGAGGCGCAGCGTTCGCCCGGCGGCACCAGGTCGCCATTGATGCCGACGCACATCGAGCAGCCGGCATCGGCCCATTCGAGCCCGGCGTCGCGGAAGATCCTGTCGAGGCCTTCCTGCTCGGCCTGCTGCTTGACCAGCGAGGAGCCGGGCGACACCAGCCCCGGCACCTTGCTGGTGCGGCCGGACAGCACGGCTGCGGCGGCGCGCAGGTCGTCGATCCGCGAATTGGTGCAGGAGCCGATGAACACCCTGTCGATGGCGATGTCGGTCAGCTTCATCGCAGGCCGAACGCCCATGTAGTCGAGCGCGTCGCGAATATAAGCGGCGCGCGCTTCGTCCGTTTCACGCGTGGGATCGGGCACGCTGGCGTCGATCGGCAGCGCATCGTCCGGCGTGGTGCCCCAGGTGACGATCGGCGCGATCGCCGCCGCGTCGAGGCTCACCTCGCGGTCGAATTCCGCTTCGGCATCGGAGGGCAGGCGCGACCAGTCTTCGACCGCGCGCTCGAACAACTCGTCTTGCGGGGCGTAGGGGCGGCCCTTGATGTAGGCGAAGGTCGTCTCGTCCGGCGCCACCATGCCACAGCGGCCGCCGCCTTCGATCGACATGTTGCAAAGCGTGAGGCGGCCTTCCATCGACAGCGCGCGGATGGCGCTGCCGGCATATTCGATGGCGTGGCCTTGGGCGCCGTCGGCATGGATCTTGGCGATGATGGCGAGCGCGATGTCCTTGGCGGCAATGCCGGCGGCCGTCTGTCCATTCACCGTGATGCGCATGCGCTTGGGCTTCTTCTGCCAGAGCGTCTGCGTCATCAGCACATGCGCGACTTCGGACGCACCGATGCCGAAGGCATACGTGCCGAAAGCGCCGTGCGTGGATGTATGACTGTCGCCGCAGACGATCAGCAGGCCCGGCAAGGTGAGGCCTTGTTCGGGGCCGACGACATGCACGATGCCTTGGCGGCGGTCGCGCAGGCCGAACAAGGTGACGCCGTTGTCGCCCGTGTTCTGTTCGAGCTTGCGCACCATCTCGGCAATTTCCGGATTGGCGATCGGCCGGTCGCGATGGTGCGTCGGTACGTAATGATCGGCGACGCCGTAGGTCAGGCTCGGCTCGGCGACCTTGCGGCCGCGCGCCTTGATCTGGCTGAAGCCGTGAAACGAGCCCTCATGCACGAAGTGCCGGTCCACGAAGAGCAGGGCGGCGCCGTCCTCGCGCTCAGCGATCTGATGACTCGACCAGAGTTTGTCGAACAGGGTCTGTGGCGTCTGCCTCATTTCGTCGCGTCTCTTGCTCGCAATTGCGGCGCTGGCGGGGCTTGCCGCGGCGAACTAATATTGTATGCTAAAGAATACCAAGTAAAGGGGCGGCACCGGCCGCCCCCCTTGAAACGGGGGAGTGGCGGTTGCGCGACTGGCTCGGCGAAGCGAAGGCAAAGCAAGTCTATCTGACCTTGCGCGACCGCATCATGAGCGGCGCGGCCGGCTTTGGCGCGCGGTTGGCGACCGAGAACGAACTGGCGGCGCAGTACGGCGTGTCCCGGGTGACGGTGCGGCGCGCCCTCGGCGAGCTCGAGCGTGAGCGGCTGATCGAACGCCGCCGCAGTGCCGGCACGCGCGTGATCTATCGTCCGGCGCCGGCGCCGATGACCGCGGACATTTCCGGCGTTCTCGCCAATCTCGCCGATATGGGCCGCCGCACGGCGGTCAGGCTTTTGGATTTCAACTATGTGCCGGCCGAAGGCGCGGTGGCCGAGGCGCTGGGCGTCGGCGCCGATCAACTGCTGCAACGCTCGGTCCGCGTTCGTTCGGTCGATGGCCTGCCGTTCTCTTATCTGACGACGCATGTGCCGGAGAAGGTTTCGGTGACCTTCTCCGAACAGGAGCTGGCGACGCGTCCGCTGCTCGACCTGATCGAGCGCGCCGGCGTCAAGGTCGGCCATGCACGGCAACGGATCAGCGCGGTGCTGGCCGGGCCGGATGCGGCGGCCGCACTCGATCTTCACACCGGCTCGCCGCTCATCGAACTGGTCCGCGTGGTTTACGACCGCGACGGCCGCGGCGTCGAACATCTGCACGCGCTGTACCGGCCCGACCGTTACGCCTTCGAGATCGATCTGGTGCGATCGGAAACGTCCGCCAGTTCGTCCTGGTCGCCGGTGATGCCGGCGGCGAATGCCGGCGGCATCAAGGCCGGCACGATAGCAAGAAAGTCGACGAAGACACTGCGCAATAAAGCCAAACCGGCCGGGCTTCGGCCGTCGCGTTAAAAAGGGGAGAGTGAAATGTCGAACAAGAAGATACCGCTCAGCCGCCGTCAATTCATCGCTTCGACCGCGCTCGGCGCGGCCGCGGCCGCCACCGGCAGCATCGCGATGCCGTCAGTGCTGCGGGCGCAAGGTGCGCCGGTCAAGATCGGTGTCCTTCAGCCGGTGACGGGCGCGCTCTCTTATTCCGGCACGCAGGGCCAGCTCGGCGCCATGCTGGCGATCGAGGAGATCAACGCGGCCGGCGGCATCAAGGCGCTGGGCGGGGCCAAGTTCGATCCGGTGACCGGTGACGCGCAATCGACGCCTGCCGGCGGCACCGCCGAAGTCGAAAAGATGAACGCCGCGGGCGTGTCCTGCATCGTCGGCGGCTACGCCTCGGGCATCTGCCTTGCTACGACGCAGGCGGCGGCGCGCTACGATCTGCCTTACGTCGTCGATGTCGGCGTCGCCGACAACATCGTGACGCGCGGCCTCAAGAACACCTTCCGCTTCGGTCCCGGCTTCGGCGTCATCGCCAACACGGCGCTCGACAACCTCATCGCCATCAATGACGCGGCCGGCAAACCGGCCAAGACGGTGATGATCGTGCACGAGGATTCGCTGTTCGGCTCCGGTCTCGCCAAGCTGCTCAACGGCAAGCTGCCGGAGAAGGGCTTTCAGGTGCTCGAGACCATCGCGCATCCGACGCCGACGCGCGACTTCAATACCATCGTGCTCAAGATCAAGGCGCAGAATCCGGATCTCGTCATCCCGGCGAACTACTACAACGAATACGTCCTGCTCGCTCGCACGATGCAGCAGCAGCACGTCAAGCCCAAGGGCATCTACTCGGTGCTCGGCGGCGCGGCTTCGTCCTACAAGTTCGTCAAGGAATTCCCGGAAGCCGCCAACGGCATCATGGACTGCAATCACTGGTTCAATCCGCTGAGCGACAAGGCGCAGGCGCTGAAGAAGAAGGTCGAGGCCAAAGGACAGTTCTTCACCTACGAGGTCTATCTCAACTACGCTTGTATCGGCCTCGTTGCCGACGCTTTGGAGCGGGCGGCCTCCGCCGATCGCGCCAAGCTGACGGCGGCGCTGGCGAGCTCGACCTGGGCCGGCCACATCATGCCGTATGGTCCGACCAAGTTCGTCGACGGCCAGAACCAGGGCGCTGCCCCGTGCAACACCCAGGTGCAGGGCAACGACATCAAGGTGATCCTGCCGGCCAAGTTCGCCGACGCCAAGCCGAAATTCCCGGCCTGATCCTGGAGAGATTGCGGGCGGCTTCCGTCACAGGACGCCGCCCGCAATCGCGTATCGCGTGCTGTCACCCGTCATCCTCATTCCGGCGCTGCTCAACGGTCTCCTGACCGGGGCCGTCTATGCGCTCGTCGCACTCGGCCTGACGCTGATCTACGGCGTACTGCACATCATCAACTTCGCCCACGGCGCGCTTTTGACCGCGGCGATGTTCGCCGCCTATTTCGCGTTCAAGCTGCTCGGCATCGACCCATACCTGTCGGTTTTCATCATCGCGCCGCTGTTCTTCGCCCTCGGTTATGGCCTGCAGCGTTTCGTCATCGGCCCGGCCTCGCACGGTAGCGACAGCAACATGCTGCTGGTGACGCTGGGGCTGGCGGTCGTGGTCGAGAACGCGCTGCTGTTCAATTTCCGCGGCGATACCCGCACCATCGACGTGCCTTACGCCTTCCAGAGCATCGATATCGGCTTCACGTTCCTGGCGCTGCCGCGGCTCGTCGGCTTCGGCGCCGTGTTCGTCGTCGCGCTCATCCTCTGGCTGATCATGAGCATGACCGATGTCGGTCGCGCCATCCGCGCCGTCGCCAAGGAAAAGCTCGGCGCGCAACTGATGGGCATCGACGTCCCCCACATCTATGCCGTCACCTTCGGCCTCGGCACGGCCTGCGTGGCGATTGCCGCCTGCCTGCTGATGCCGACCTATTACGTCAATCCGACCGCGGGCAACGCCTTCGTCCTCGTCGCCTTCACCATCGTCGTGCTCGGCGGCATGGGCTCGGTGCCCGGCGCCGTGATCGGCGGACTGGTGATCGGCGTCGTCGAAAGCCTGTCGAGCCTGTTTCTCGGCGACTCGCTGGGGCAGGTCGGGATCTTCCTCATCTTCATCGCCGTGCTGCTGGTGCGCCCACAGGGCCTGTTCGGAGCCAAGGCATGAAGTCGTTTCTGCCGATCGCGCTGGTCATTGCGGTGCTCGCGGCGGTGCCACTGCTCGTGCAGTCGAACGTCGTGCTGAACTTCCTGGTCGTGACGCTGATGATCGCGCTGGCCGGGCAGGGCTGGAACATCCTCGGCGGTTATGGCGGGCAGTATTCGTTCGGACACGCGATCTTCTTCGGCACCGGCGCCTATGTGACGGCGATCCTGCAGGTGAAATACGGCGTCAACGCCTGGCCGGCTTTCGGCGCGGGCATCGTCGCCGGCGCCGCCGTCGGCGTCGTCGTCGGCTGGCTGGCGTTCCGCGCCGGCCTGCGCGGCTCCTATTTTGCGCTGGTGACGCTCGCCTTCGCCGAGGTGCTACGCATCGTGGCGAGCGTGGCGCCGGTGACCGGCGCCGGTGTCGGCACCCTGGTCACGCTCGACCTGCGCTTTTCCGCGATGCAGTTCCAGAGCCGCGCATCGTTCTACTGGCTGATCCTGTCGCTGGTCGCGGCCGGGCTGGTGATCACCTGGGCGATCGAACGCTCGCGCTTCGGCGCCTGGCTGATCGCGGTGCGCGAAAACGAGGACGCGGCGCGCGCGCTCGGCGTCGATGCGCTGACTATCAAGCTCGCGGCCATGGTGGTTTCGGGCGCCATGACCGCGGCGGCGGGCTGCTTCTATGTGCAGTATTTCCTGTTCGTCGATTCTCACATCGCCTACGGCACCTGGATCTCGATCGAGGCGCTGCTGACGCCGATCATCGGTGGCGCCGGCACTGTCTTCGGCCCGCTGGTCGGCGCCGTTGTCGTCAAGGCGCTTGGTGAGGCGGCGCTGCTGATCACCGGGCAGGCGCCGGGCCTCGATCTCGTCGTCTTCGGCATCGTCCTGATCGCCGTGGTCTGGGTGTCGCCGCGCGGCATCATCGGTCTGCGCAAGACGTTGCTGGCAAAGTTCAGGCGCAGCGGGTCTCCTGTCGCGGAGGCGCCCCGTGGCTGAGCCGCTACTCGACCTTCGTGGCGTGTCGCGCCGGTTCGGCGGCCTCGTGGCCGTCAATGCCGTTTCGATGAGCGTGCGCGACGGTAGCATCACCGCACTGATCGGACCGAACGGAGCCGGCAAGACGACGTTGTTCTCACTGATTTCCGGATTCCTCAAGCCCAGCGAGGGCGAGGTCTTCTACGATGGCCACGATGTCACCGGCGCGCCGTCGCACAAGCTGGCGCGACGCGGCATCGGCCGCACGTTCCAGATCGTGCAGCCTTTCGCCGGCCTGTCGGTGCGCGAGAATATCCGCGTCGGCGCTTACCTCCGGCACGCGAGGCGTGATGCGGCCATGGCGGCGGCAGAGCAGGTGGCGCGCGAAGTGGGGCTCGAGGCACTGCTCGACGCGCCGGCCGACACTTTGACGGTCGCCGGCCGCAAAAGGCTCGAACTGGCGAAGGCGCTGGCGACCGAGCCGAAGCTCCTGCTGCTCGATGAGGTGCTGGCCGGCCTCAATCCATCGGAAATCCGCGACATCATCCCGGTCATCCGGGGCCTGCGCGACCGCGGCGTCACGATTCTCATGATTGAGCACGTCATGCAGGCGGTGATGAGTCTCGCCGAGCATGTCTTCGTTCTCGCCGAAGGCCGTCTCATCGCCGAAGGCACGCCGCAAGCCGTTGCCGCCGATGCTGCCGTCATAGAAGCCTATCTCGGCCACGGCGCCGCCGCCCGCCTGGCGAGGCCGGCATGACGACGCCGCTTCTCGCCATTGAAGGGCTGCGCGCCGGTTACGGCGAAACCGAAGTGCTGCGCGGCATCGATCTCACCGTCAATGCCGGCGAGATCGTCACCGTGCTCGGCTCGAATGGCGTCGGCAAATCGACGCTCAACCGGACTCTGTCGGGGATCCTGCGCGCGCAGGCGGGGGGCATTCGTTTCGACGGCGCGTCTATCGAGCGCGAAACCTGCGCCGCCATCGTGGCGCGGGGCCTCATCCACGTGCCCGAAGGGCGCCGGGTGTTCCCGAACCTCACGGTACGTGAAAACCTTGATCTCGGCAGCTATGGGCGGGCCCGCGAGCGCCGGGCGGAGAACCGCGAGCGGGTGTTTGGGATATTCCCGCGGCTGCGCGAACGTTTCTCCCAATACGCCGGGACCTTGTCGGGCGGGGAGCAGCAGATGCTGGCCATTGGCCGGGGCCTGATGGCCGAGCCGAAGCTGCTGATCCTCGACGAGCCGTCGCTCGGCCTTTCGCCACTGCTGGTCGAGGAGCTGTTCGCCCTGATCGGCCGCATTCACACCGACGGCGTCGCCGTCATGCTGGTCGAGCAGAACGTGGTGCAGAGCCTCGAACTGGCCGACCGAGCCTACATCCTCGCCGAAGGCCAGATCGCCATGTCGGGACCGGCTGCCGACATCAGCGCCGATCCGGAACTCAAACGCACTTATCTGGGACTGTGATGCATGACTGAGAAGAACCTGCGCGCGCGCCTTGCGAGCCCGCCGATCTTGGTGGCGCCGGGCGTTTATGACCCGCTGACCGCGCTGATCGCCGATCAGGCCGGCTTCGAGGCGATGTATGTATCCGGCGCGGCGATTGCCTATACCAAGCTCGGCAGGCCGGATATAGGCCTCGTTTCCCTGAGCGAAGTCGTCGATACGGTGACGCTGATCCGCGACCGGGTGGGCGCTTATCTCGTTGTCGATGCCGACACCGGCTACGGCAACGCCCTCAATGTCGAGCGCACCGTGCGCCTTTTGGAGCGCGCCGGCGCCAGCGCCATTCAGCTCGAGGATCAGGATTTCCCCAAACGCTGCGGTCATCTCGACGACAAGGCGCTCATCCCGGCGTTGGAAATGGCCGGCAAGATCAAGGCCGCGGTCGATGCGCGGCAATCGCGAGACACGCTGATCATCGCCCGCACGGACGCCGTGGCGGTGGAGGGCTTCGACAGCGCCGTCGAGCGCGTCGCGACCTATCGCGAGGCGGGCGCCGATATGCTGTTCGTCGAGGCGCCACGCGAGCGCGGTGAGCTTGCCCGCGTCGTCGAGCGCGTCGGCAAGGGCCTGCCGCTGATGGCCAATATGGTGGAAGGCGGCAAGACGCCGATCGTACCGGCGCACGAACTGGAAAAAATCGGCTTTTCCTTCGTCATCTTCCCGGGCGGCATCGTACGCGCCATCGCCAAGGCGGCGCAGGATTTTTATACGACGATCAAGGCCGACGGCACTACGGACGCATACCGTTCGAAGATGTTCGACTTCAACGCGCTCAACGATCTGATCGGCACGCCGGAGACCTTGGAGCGCGGCAAGTGGTACGCCGACTACAAGCCGGGCAAGAACTGATGCGCACGCTCGATCCGGTCACGCTCGCCGTGCTCAACGGCCGTCTGGTGCAGATCGCCGACGAGATGGACGCGACTTTGTTCCGCTCGGCCTTCAACCCGATCATCGCCGAGGCGCATGACGCCTGCCACGGCCTCTATCACGCCGAGACCGGCGCGACGCTCGTACAGGGCACCTCGGGTTTGCCGATTTTCGTCGGCGCCATGGCCTTTGCCGTCAAGGCGGTGATCGACAAGGCCAACGCGCAGGGCGATCTGCAAGAGGGCGACATCTATCTCTTCAACGACCCTTACGACGGCGGCACACATCTCAACGATTTCCGCCTGGTGCGGCCGGTGATGCGCAACGGCAAGGTGTTCGCCTGGCTCGCCTCCGTCGGCCACTGGCTCGATGTCGGCGGCAACGTGCCGGGCAACTTCAACGCCAAGGCGACGGAGAGCTTCCAGGAGGGCTTCCGGGTGCCGCCGGTCAAAATCGTCAGTGGCGGTCAATTTCGGCAGGACATCGCCGACATCCTTGCTGCCAATTCGCGCGTGCCGCAGTCGAACTGGGGCGATCTCAACGGCCAGCTCAACGCGTTGCAGCTCGGCGAGCAGCGCGTTCATGCCTTGCTCGACGAGTACGGCGACGACACCGTCCAAGCCGCGATGCAGGCTCTGTCGGAGCGCGCCGAGGCGCTGATGCGCGCCAATATCGCGGCGCTGCCGGACGGCACCTATTCGTATGACGATTACCTCGATAATGACGGCATCACCGACGAGCCGCTGCGCATCGCGCTCGACCTGACCATCGCCGGCGACCGCATGACGCTGGATTTCTCGCGCTCGGCGCCGCCGTGCCGCGGGCCGCTGAACATTGCGCGCTCGACCGCGGTGGCCTGCTGCTATGTCGCGCTCAAGCACCTGTTTACCGACGTACCGGCCAATGCCGGTTGTCTCGCGCCGATCGATTTCGTGATTCCCGATACGACATTGCTCGGCGTCTCGGCGCCGAAGCCCGTCGGCGGTTACACCGAGACCATCCTGCGCGTCATCGACACCGTGTTCGGCGCCTTCGCCAAGGCGGCGCCGGAGCGCGCCAATGGCAGCCCATACGCGACGATCAACGCGTTGTCGCTCGCCGGCTGGCGGGCGGACCACAGGCGCTGGGTGATGTTCTGTTTCTTCGGCGGCGGCTTAGGGGGCAATCCGGAAGGCGACGGCCTCAACCACGGCAACAATCCGATCTCGACCGCGACCATCCCACCGGCCGAGATCCTGGAGTCGCTGTATCCGGTGATGTTCACGCAATGGGCGTTGCGCGCCGACTCCGCCGGGCCCGGCTTCAACCGCGGCGGCTGCGGCGCGATCTACGAGATCGAGGCGCTGAACGAAGGCGATACCGACGTGTTCCTGCTGGGCGAGCGCGGCAAGTTTCCGCCCTTCGGCGTCAATGGCGGCAAGAGCGCCGCGCTCAATCGCTTCTTCTTCGATAGCGAGAGCGGCGAACGCTCGCCCGACCTCGTTTCCAAGATCACAGATGTGCGCATCAAGCGCGGCCAGCGCGTGCGGCTGGAAACGCCCGGCGGCGGCGGCTTCGGCGATCCGATGACGCGCGAGCCGGCCCGCGTCGCCCACGACGTGGCGCTCGGCTACGTGTCGCGCGACAAGGCGGCGAGCGATTACGGCGTCGCAATCAAGACCGACGGCACAGTGGATGACGGTGCGACGGCGAAGCTGCGCGGGGGAGCCCGCGCGTGAGTGACAAGATGAGTGACAAGCAAGCCATTGTCGGCGTCGATGTGGGCGGCACCTTTACCGACCTGTTCCTATTCGACGAGGCTGCGCGGGTCTTCCGCACCGCCAAGGTGCCGTCGAACCGCGGCAACGAGGCGGCCGGCTTCATGCAAGGCCTGGAAGCGCTGGGCGACGTCAAGACGTTCGGCTCCATCGTGCACGGCACCACGGTTGGCACCAACATGCTGCTCGAGCGCAAGGGTACTCGCGTCGGCGTCATCACCACGCGCGGCTTCCGCGACGTCCTGGAAATGCGCCGCCGCGACCGCCGCCAGACCTGGGGCCTGTGGGGCAATTTCACGCCGATCGCCGACCGCGACCTGCGTCTGGAAGTCGACGAGCGCACGCTCGCCGACGGCACCATCCGCACCGCGGTCGATGTCGAGGCGGTGCGCCAGGCGGCGGAAGAGCTGAAGGCCAAGGGCGCGCAGGCGCTCGCCATCATCTTCATCAATGCCTATGCCAATGCCGAGAACGAAAAGCGCGCCTTCGCAGCGGCGCAGGCGGTGTGGCCCAACGAGCACGTCTCGGCCTCGCACCAGGTGCTGCCGGAAATCCGTGAGTTCGAGCGCGCCTCGACCACCGGCCTCAACGCCTATTTGCAGCCAGGCGTCGCCGCATACCTCGCCCGGCTCGAGCAGGCGCTCGACGACAACAGTTTCAAGGGCACCTTCCACATCGTGCAGTCGAATGGCGGCGTGATGTCGACCAAGACCGCGCGCCGCCTGCCGGTGCGCACGGCTTTGTCGGGTCCGGCGGCCGGCGTCATCGCCGCGGCGGCAATCGCCCGCGCGGCCGGGCACGACAACATCATCACCGGCGATCTCGGCGGCACCTCGTTCGACGTGTCGCTGGTCGCCGGCGGCAAGCCGTCGCTCGCGGCGCAGACGACCATCGACTTCGGCATGGTCATCCGCACGCCGATGATCGAGATCACCACCATCGGCGCCGGCGGCGGCTCCATCGCCTGGGTCGATCGCGGCGGTTTGCTGCAGGTCGGCCCGGAAAGCGCCGGTTCGGTGCCGGGTCCGGTGTGCTACGGGCAGGGCAATGAGCGGCCGACTTTGACAGACGCCCATGTTGTGCTCGGTCGCATCAACGCGGCGCGGCCGATCGGCGGCAAGCTCGCCGCGCTCGATGTCGAGGCGGCCAAGCGCGCCATCGACAAACATGTCGCGCAGCCTTTGAAGATCGACGCGATGGCGGCGGCGGAAGCCATCGTCCGCGTCGCCGATGCACGCATGGCCGGCGCCATTCGCCTCGTCTCCATCGAACGCGGTCACGATCCCGCGAAGTTCGTCGCCATGCCGTTCGGCGGCGGCGGTGCGCTGCATGTCAGCGCGCTGGTGAAGGAGATCGGGCTGAAGGGCGCGCTGGTGCCGCGTTTCCCCGGCGTCACCTCGGCGCTCGGCTGTGTCATCGCCGATCTGCGCCACGATCAGGTGCAGACCGTCAACCTGATGGTCGATGGCCTCGATATCGCCGCGCTCGATGCGCGCATGGTCACCGCGGGCAAGGAAGCCAAGGCGGTGGTGGACGCCGCCGGCATCGCCGTCGAGCGCGTCGATGTGCTGTTCGAACTCGACATGCATTATCTCGGCCAGACGCATACGGTGGCGGTGCCGCTGCCGGTAACGCTCGGTGAGGGTGGGACGGGCATCACCGAGGCTGCCATTCGTGCCGCGTTCGACAAGACTTATGAAGCCGCGTTCAGCCGGCTGCTGCCGGGTATTCCGACGCGCATCGTATCGCTGCGTACCGCGGCGGTCGGCCGCCGCCCGGCTTTCGATCTCTCGGCCTTCGCGCCAGGCGCCGATGCTTCGCTCGCCAAGGCAGAGAAGGGCACACGCCCGGTGTTTCACGGCGGCGCGTGGCATGATGCGAAAGTGTGGTCGCGGCTCGATCTGCCGGCGGGCAGCGTGATCGAAGGGCCGGCGGTGCTGGAGCAGCCCGACGCCACCATCTTCATCGATCCCGATCTTTCCGGCCGCGTCGATGCGCTCGGCAATCTCGTCGTGGAGCGCAAGTCATGAGCATGGCGACAACCGCGCTGCTGCTGGTCGACCTGCAGAACGACTTCATTCATCCGAACGGCGCCTATGCGCGCGGCGGCGCCGTCAGCGCCGAGGCTGCCGCCTTGCCGGCAAAGCTCAAGCCCCTGGCCGATGCGGTGCGTGCCAAAGGCAGCGTGGTCGGCGGCACCATGTTCACCTTGGTGCCGGGCCGCGACGGCGAACCGATGATCTCGCCGCATCTGAAAAAGTTGCGGCCGTTCCTGCGCAAGGGCGATTTCCTGCCGGGCTCCTGGGGCCAGCAGGTGGTCGATGACTTGCAACCGCTCGACTTCACGGTCGAGAAGCTCGCTTACTCGGCCTTCTACATGAGCCGCCTCGACTGGTTGCTCCGCAAGTTCGGCATCGAGCGGCTGATCGTCGGCGGCATCGTCACCAATGGCGGCGTCGCCTCGACGGTGCGAGACGCGCATGTCCGCGACATCGAGGTGACCGTACTGGAAGACGGCTGCGCCGCGCCGACGCCGGCGCTGCACAGCGCGGCGATAGAAGGCCTGCGGCCGGTCGCCAATATCGCCACCATAGCCGAGGTGATGAAGAGCATCGGATGAGCCGGGTCCTGCCGCCGCCCGCGAGTTTCGATGCCGAGGTGCCGCTGATCATCATCGGCGCCGGCGCGGCGGGTTTGTGCGCGGCGCTGGCGGCGAAAGAGGCAGGCGCCGAGCCGATCGTGATCGAGCGCGATGCCGTGCCGGCCGGCTCGACTGCGCTATCGGCGGGCTTGATCCCGGCGGCGGGCACGCGCTTCCAGCGTGCCAAGGGCATCGACGACAGCGCCGCGCTGTTCGCTGACGATATCCAGCGCAAGGCGCATAATGAGAACGACCCGGTGCTGGTCGAGGTGGTGGCGCGCGAAGCCGGCCCGACGGTAGAATGGTTGGCGGAGAGGTACGGCCTGCCGTTCGATGTCATCGACAATTTCAATTATCCGGGCCATTCGGCCATGCGCATGCATGGTTTGCCGACGCGGTCCGGCGCCGAACTGATCGACCGCCTGCGCAGCGCTGCGGAGCAGGCCGACGTTACGATCCTGACCGAGAGCCGCGTCGAGACTTTGTTCGCCGACGGGCAGGGCCGCATTCGCGGCATTGAAATGACGCGCGCCGAAGGCGGCCGCGAGACGATCGGCTGCGATGCGCTCGTGCTCGCGTGCAACGGCTATGGTGGCAACGCCGCGCTCGTGCGCGAACTCATTCCGGAGATGGCGGATGCACTTTACTTCGGTCATCCCGGCAATCAGGGCAATGCCGTGCTGTGGGGCCGCGCGCTCGGCGCGCAGCTCGCGCATCTATCCGCCTATCAGGGCCATGGCTCGGTGGCGACGCCGCACAATATTCTCATCACTTGGGCGGTGGTCGCCGAAGGCGGCTTCCAGGTGAATGCGCAGGGTTGCCGTTTCAGCAACGAAACGCATGGCTATTCCGAGCAGGCGGCGCAAGTGCTGCGCCAGCCGGGCGAGGTCGCCTTCGATGTATTCGATGCCCGCATTGCCGACATCGCCCGGCAGTTCGAGGATTTCCGCGCCGCGGAGAAGGGCGGCGCGCTGCTGATGGCCGATACGCTCGAGGATCTTGCGGCGCGCATGCGCGTGCCGGCGGCAGCGCTGCTCGCTGAGTATAACGAGGTCGAGGCGCTGAAAGCCCGCGATGGCACTGACCGCTTCGGGCGGGTGTTCTCGGCGAAGCAGGCACTCAAGCTGCCGTTCCACGCGGTGAAGGTCACCGGCGCGTTGTTTCACACGCAAGGCGGGCTCGTCGTTGACGATGACGCGCGCGTCAGGCGGCAGGACGGCAGTCGGTTTCCGAACCTGCTCGCCGCTGGTGGCGCCGCCGCCGGCGTGTCCGGCGACACGGCGGCCGGCTATCTGTCCGGCAATGGCTTGCTGACGGCGACCACGCTCGGGCGGCTGGCGGGCCGTTCGGCCGCGCGGCTGCTGCAAGGCTGACCCGGCCGCGCTGCCTTCTAGATGTCGCGACGCACGCCGCTGTCGAGTTCGATGGCGGTGCCGTTGAGGTATTGCGCCTGGCTCGACACCATGAAGGCGACGAGGCTGCCGACTTCTTCCGGTTTGCCAAATCGCGTCGCGCCCAGTCTGGCGAGCAAGGCTTGCGCCGCCTCGTCGGTGGACTGGCCGGTTCGCTCGGTTTCCAGGCGCAAGGTGTGCGTCATGCGGTCGGTCATGAAGAAACCGGGATTGACCGCATTCACCCTGACGCCGTCGCGGAGTCCGATCTCGGACAAGGCCTTCGTGAAATTCAGCAGGGCCGAATTGACCGAACCACCGATGGTGAAGTCGGCGGCCGGCATGCGCGCGCCAAGTCCGGCGATGTTGACGATCGAGCCTCGGCTCTGTTTGAGGGCCGGCCACAGCGCCTTGCTGAGCTGCACCGCGCCGAAGAACTTCAGGGCGAAGCCGCTTATCCAGTCTTCCGACGACAGCGCAAAGAAGTCGCCGCGCTTGGTGGCACCGGCACAGTTGATCAGGACGTCGATGGAGGGAAGCGAGGCGAGGGCGGCCTGCGCCGCATTCGCCAGCGCCTCGGCCGAGGACAAATCGGCGGCGTGGACGTCGACGGTCACCCCGTGGCGATCTGTAAGCCGTGCCGCGACCTGATCGAGCCTTGCCCGGTCGCGCGCGATGAGAAGCAATTGCATGCCCTCGCGCGCCAGCGCCTCGGCGATCGCCGCGCCGAGGCCGCGGCTGGCGCCGGTGACGACGGCGCATTTGCCGGCCAGTTCATAATCCACGATGCTGACTTTCCCGTTGCGGCCGCTGCCGGCGCCGTGTCGCCGGCCGAGTCCAGATTGAGCGCAGATTGTATGACAGTCCGATTGATCGGCGTAAGGGGTGGCCTTATAGAGGCTGCGGCGCCGGGCATTTCCAGATCGCGGCGGCACGTCGGAAATCCGGGACTGTGATCATGAGCAACGACCAGCGACTCGCCGTCAAGCTCGCGGCCTTCGCCACCGACACGGCGGCAACGGCGCTGCCCACTGAGGCGCTGGAGCGCGCCAAGATGAGTCTGGCGAGCACGGTCGCGAGTACGGCGATGGGCCAGGGCATTGCGTCCGCGCGCATTATCCGCGATCTCGATTTGCGTAACGGCGGCACGCCGGACGCGACCGTGTGGTTCGTGGGCCGGAAGCTGCCGGCCGTCGCGGCCGCGCGCGTCAACGCGGTGGCAAGCGACGCTGCCGCAAGTGACGACAGCGACCTGCGCAGCATCGCGCATATCGGCACGATCGTCTCGACCATGTCGGTGGCGCTCGGCGAGATGCTCGGAAGGCCGGGCCTCGACACGCTGGCCGCCATGGTCGTCGGCTACGAAGTGGCGGGTCGCATCGACGAAGCGCTGACGCCGGGGCGCATGCAGCGCGGCTTTCACGGCTCGGTCTCGACCGTGTTCGGCGGCACTGTGGCGGCTGGACGATTGTTAGGCCTCAACACGCCGCAGATGGCGCACGCCATTGCGCTCGCCGCGACGTCGATCGGTGGCATGGCGATTTCGGCCGACACCAGTTGCGGCCGCGAATACCACGCCGGCTGCTCGGCGGCCGCTGGTCTGCAGGCCGCGCTGGCGGCGCAAGCCGGCTTCGAAGGCGAACTCGGCGTGCTCGATCACCCGCGCGGTTTCCTCGCCGCCATGGGCGGGCAGGAGCTGGGCGACATCACCCGCGATCTCGGCGGGTCATGGGATATCGTCACCGACATGGCGATCAAGCTGATGCCGGGCGCGCATCCGTTTCATGCCACCGCCGAGGCGGGTTCCGACGCCGCGCGTCTGGGCAAGGTCGACCCGCGCGAGGTCGAGAAGATCATGATCTCGTCGTCGGTGCAGTGGACCAAGTTCAAGGGCGAGCCGCATCCGCGCAATCTCGTCGACGCCGCGCATAGTCTATACTATTTCGTCGCGGCGTCGATCGCCGACGGCCGCTTTAGCTGGGAGCACATGGACCCGCGGAAGATGGCGGATCCGGTGATCGCTGCCTTGCAGGACAAGGTGACGTTCGATCCGGACCCCGCGCCCTTGCCCGACCGTTTTCCGCATCGCCATGGCGGCACGGTCATCATCACCATGAAGAACGGCGAGGAGTTCCGCAGCACCTGCAAGGCGCCACGCGGCTCCGGGCCGCGCGGCGTCGAGTGGAGCGATGTCGAGGCGAAGTATCGCGCATTGGTGCCGCTGTCCGGCCTTGCCGGCGATCGCGTCGAAGCGAGCCTGGCGCTGATCCGTGGTTTTGACAAGGACCATCCGGCGGCGGAATTGACCTTGCTCCTCGGCCTCGGTTGAAGCGCCGCTAGCGTGCGCCGACGGCCGCGGCGGGCCGCTTGGCGGCGCGCGCCGGCTTGGCGGGAGCGGTTTGCGGCTGCGCATGGAGCAGGGCGACCGCGGCCTTCGCGGCATTGCGCACATGATGTTCGGCGAGCGCGCGGGCTTTCTTGCCGTTCTTTTCATCGAGCGCGGCCATCATGTCGGAGAGTTCGGCCAGGCTCGCGGTCGAGCGGCCGGGCGCGCGCAGCGACGTCGCGCGCAGCAGCATGATGCGGGCGTTGAGCAGTCGCAACGTATCGCCGAGCGCCTGATTGCCGGCGCCGTCGACGAGGCACTCGTAGAAATGATTCTTCGCCCGCAGCCGCGCCAGCGGATCGGTGTCCTTCAATGATTTCTTGAGATTGCGGAACGCCTCATGCAGCGCCGCGCGTTGCTGATCGGAGGCGCGTTCGGCGAAAAGCTGGCAGGCGAGCCCTTCGAGCTCGATGCGCACCTGATAAACCCCCTCGGCCTGCTCGGCGGATAGCCGCGTCACCATCGGACCGCGGTTCGGCACGACCTCGATCAGGCCTTCGGATTCGAGCTGGCGAAGGGCCTCGCGCACCAGGGTGCGGCTGACGCCGGTCATCTCGCACAGCGCGCGTTCGGTCAATCGCTCGCCGGCGGTGAAATGCCCCAGCGCGATGGCATAGCGGATGTTCTCGGTGACGCTCTGGCGCAGCGGCGCGGCAATTCTCTCGACTCGCAGATCAGACTTCAAGAAAGGGACGGTCAAAGCCGTTTCCTCCGACAATGCCGGTCCTGGCGGGACCGAATCCCAACATCTGTACAACGGAATTCCGGGCGCCGGAATGCCGCCCGGGTGGGCGCCCGGCGGATATTCGCCGGTGGGCGCGGCCGGTCATTGGGCCTGCCACCCCCCGTCGATCGGGAACGTCGCGCCGGTGATATCGTCGCCGGCCGGACTGCACAGGAACGCGGCCAGGGCGCCGACATTCGCGGGCGCGACGAAACGCTTGGTGGGGTGGCGCTCTGCCACATAGCGGCGCTCGGCCTCCGCTGCGTCCACGCCGTCCTCGGCCGCGAGTTCGTGAATGCGGCCGAGCAGCGGCGGCGTCGGAACGGCGCCGGGCGCGATGGCGTTGCAGGTGATGCCGGTCGCCGCAGTTTCGATCGCAACGGCTCGCGTCAGGCCGAGCAGGGCGGTCTTGGTCGTGATGTAGTCGATGCGGTTCTCGCCGCCGCGCGCGCCGAAGATCGAAGACATGTTGATGATGCGGCCCCAGCCTTTGGCGCGCATGCCGGGGACCGTAAGCCGGACGCAATGAAAGGCCGCTGAAACATTCACTGCAAGCGAGCGGTTCCAGTCCTCGGAGCTGAACTGATCGACCGGCGCGTAATGCCGGACCACGGCATTGTTGACGAGGATATCGACATTGCCGAACCGCGCGATCGCGTTGGCATGCATGCGTTCGATGGCGGCAGTGTAGGTCAGGTCGGCGCCATCGAAGATGACGTCGCGTCCGGTGTCCCTGGCCAGTCGCGTGGCCGCGGCTCGGCCGCTCGCCGGATCGACGAGCGCGTTGAGCACGACGGTGGCGCCGGCCTCGGCGAGCGCCTGCGCGATGGCGTAGCCGATGCCGCCGACCGAGCCGGTGATGAGGGCGCAGCGACCTTCCAGCATTGCCGACATTTCGTCCCCGCCATCCATTTTTGCATCGCGTTTGCGCGGAGCGGGTTCTTGACCGCCTCTGGCGTCTATTTTACACCTTGTATGACTATCAGACAATCACGACCGGCGTGGGGTAGCCAAGGAGCCCGCGAAGCCGGCGGCCGAGGCAGCGGAGGAGGGCGTCAGAGAGCCGAGCTTTGCCCGGCGGCATGATTCTGCCGGCACGCCCGGCCATCGGCTCTCCACGCGACCGACCTTGCCCAGCCTCCGCAGTCACGAAGTCTTTCCCGAAGCAGCGATTTCCCTCAAAACAGGAAGCGATCATGAGCAGCGATATGGATAAAGCCGCCAAGGTGATGTTCGACGAAGGTCTGAAGCACCGCCGCGAGGTGTTAGGCCCGGAATATGTCGACGGCTCGATCGCCAGCGCCAACGACTTCATGATGGCGTTCCAGCACATCACCACGGAGTGGTGCTGGGGCTATGGCTGGTCGCGTCCCGGTCTGCCGCGCAAGACGCGCAGTCTGCTCAATCTGGCGATGCTGACCGCGCTCAATCGCGGCCCGGAGATCAAACTGCACGTGCGCGGCGCCATCAACAACGGCGTCACCGTCGAAGAGATCAAGGAAACCCTGTTGCACGCCACGATCTATTGCGGCATTCCCGCGGGCCTCGACGCCTTCAAAATCGCCAACGAGGTCCTGAAGGAGATGGGCAAGGTCTCGGCGGCGCCGGCGAAAAAACCGTAAACTGGCGAGTCTGAATAGCGAGGCCGCTTCCCGCGCGGGAGCGGCCTACCGCATTCGAAAGTGCAACAAAAAGGTCGGAAAATACGATGGCTGATAAGCAGGAATTGGGTTTCATCGGCGTCGGCCGCATGGGCATTCATATGGCGGGTCGGTTGCTCGAGGCGGGTTACGGCGTGACCGTCTACGACCTCAATGAAACCAATGTCGCGCGCCTGGTGCAGCGCGGCGCCAAACGCGCCGGCTCACCCGCCGAAGTGGCTTCGGCCGCGGAAACGGTGCTCGCCAGCCTGCCGACGCCGGACATCGTCAAGAAGGTCGCAGCGGATGTCGCGACCGGCTCGAAGGTGAAGACCTTCATCGATCTCTCGACCACCGGCCCAGTCGTGGCAAAAGAGGTCGCCGCGGCGCTCGCGGCCAAAGGCATCGCCGCCGTCGATGCGCCGGTGAGCGGGGGGCCGAGCGGCGCCGAGAAGGGCACGGTCGCCGTCATGGTCGCTTGCGAGAACGGCCTTGCGGACAAGCTGCGGCCGATCGTCGAAGTCATCGGTAAGATGTTCTGGGTTGGGGCGCAGCCTGGTCAAGGCCAGGCGATGAAGCTCGTCAACAACATCCTGTCGGCCACTGCCGTCGCCATGACGTCGGAAGCGCTCGCCATGGGTGCCAAGGCCGGTCTCGATGCGGACACCATGATCGCCGTCATCAACTCCGGCAGCGGCCGCAACACCGCGACAGAAGACAAATTCCCGCGTTGCGTGCTGACGCGGCGCTTCGACTTCGGCTTTGCCGTCGGCCTGATGCACAAGGATGCCAAGCTCGCCGTATCCTTCGCGGAATCGCTCGGCGTTCCGATGATCGTCGGCAACGCGGTGAACCAACTTCTCTCGATTACCGAAGCCATCGAAGGCTTTGACGGCGATCTGACCACCACGGCTCGCACCGTCGAAAAGTGGGCCGGCGTCGAGATCAAGGGCAAGGCGGCAAAGTAGGCGGCGGTCGGCCGGGAGACGTCGATGACCGACAAGATCCTGTCCCGCAAGGATGGCGCAGTCGGTCATCTCGTCTTCAACAATCCGGAGCGGCACAACGCGGTGTCGCTCGACATGTGGGCAGCGGCCGAAGCCGTGGTCGCTGATTTCCGCGCCGATGACGCGATCCGCGTCATGGTCGTCTCGGGCGCGGGCGGCAAGGCCTTCGTGTCCGGCGCCGACATTTCACGGTTCGAGAAGGACCGCGCGACCGAAGAAGCGATCGAGCGCTACGGCAAACTGGTCGGTCGCGCCTATACGGCGTTCTACGAATTTCCCAAGCCGACCGTCGCGATGATCCGCGGCTATTGCATCGGCGGCGGCATGGCGCTGGCGATGTGCTGCAATATGCGCATCGCGACCGAGACGTCGAAGTTCGGCATCCCGGCGGCGAAGCTCGGCCTCGGCTACGGTTTCAAGGGCATCAAGCGGCTCGTTGACGTGGTCGGGCCGTCCTTCGCCAAGGAAATCTTCTACACGGCGCGCCAGTTTAGCGCCGCGGAGGCGGCGGCGATGGGGCTCGTCAACCACGTCGTTGCCGACTCCGCGCTCGAAGCGTATGTCGCCGACTTGACGGCGGCCATGGTAAGCAACGCGGCCGATGGCCCGACTTCAAACGCCTAAAACTGCGAGGCTTCGATGCGCGACCGTCCCAACGTCACTCAGCAACTGGCGCGGTCGGTCGCCGGCACGCGGATCGAGGACATTCCGCGCGAGGCGATGCATCAGGCCAAGCGCTCGGTGATGAATTTCTTCGCCGTGGCGCTGGCCGGCTGCCGCACCGCGCCGGTCGAGATCGCGTTGGCGACCCTGGCGCCGTTCTCCGGCGGCAAGCAGGCGGCCCTGGTCGGCCGCGGCGAGCGCATCGACGCGCTGAGCGCCGCGTTCCTCAATGCCGCAAGCGCCAACGTTTACGATTTCTGCGACACGCATACGCGCACCGTGATCCATCCGACTGCGCCGGTGGTGCCGCCGCTGCTGGCGCTCGCCGAACTGCGCCGCGTCACGGGCCCGGAGCTGCTGTTCGGCGTCGTGCTCGGCAACGAGATCGAGGACCGCATCGGCCTGGCGGTGTCGCCGCAGCATTACGGGCTGGGGTGGCATATCACGTCGACCTGCGGCGTGTTGGGCGCCGCCGCCGCCGTTGGCAGGCTGATCGGGCTCGATGCGCAGCGGCTGGTCTGGGCGCTCGGCGCGGCGGCGACGCAATCGTCCGGCTTGTGCGAGAACCTCGGCACCGCATCGAAGAGCGCCAGCGTCGGCAACGCGGCGCGCAACGGCCTTCTGTCGGCACTGCTGGCGGAGCGCGGATTCGACGGACCGCCAGAGCCGCTCAACGGCGTGCAGGGTCTCTACAACGCCATGGGCGTGCCGCCCGATCTCTCGTTCCTGACCGAGGGCTGGGGCAAGACGTGGCAGATCCTGGAGACTGCCTACAAGCCGTATCCGTGCGGCTTCGTCATCAACCCGGTGCTCGATTGCGTACTTGACTGGCGACGCGACCATGGCGATGCCGAGGTGGCCAAGGTCGTCGTCCGCGGCAATCCTCTGCTCGCCGATCGCACCGATCGGCCCGATGTCAGCAACGGCCGCCTGTCGCAAGTCAGCGTGCAGCACGCGGTCGCCGCCGCGCTGGCGCGTGGCAAAGCCGGACCGGAGGAATTCAGCGACGAATGCGTCGCCGATCCGAAAGTTGCCGCGCTGCGCGGCAAGGTCGAGTTGGTGCGCGATGCGTCGTTCGCGACCATCGCCGCGGCGGTCGATATCGTCACCCGCGACGGTGAGGTGCAC
>JAHCKF010000129.1 GCA_026125925.1 Pseudolabrys sp. | reverse complement strand
GCTTTTGAAGAAGTCGATGTCGATCATCAGGAAGCCGACCGGGCCGTGGCGGCCGCGGCCCGCCAGCCACAACGTATCGACGAACTGGTCGAGACGCCGGCGATTGCCCAGCCCCGTCAGCGGATCCATCACCGACGCCGCGCTGAGGTCACGATTGATGGCGGCAAGCTGCTCGCCGACAAGAATTTCGCGCAAGTGTTCGAGATAGCGGCGGCGCTCGTCGCTCTCGAAGCGCCAGTTGGCGTGCAGGCTGAGGACCGCCGCCGTCGTCAGTGTCAGGATGGCGAAGAAGGCCGCCGGGCCGGGCATCGATTCAATGTGGGGGATGGCAGCGGCGCATAGCGCAATGACCGCCGCCGAACAGGCGACGGCGTAAGGAAAGCGCAGCCGTTGGATGATGTTGGGAAAAATCAGGACGAGCACCAGCGCGTAATGGGCGTGCACGACCAGCGGACTGCGGCTGGCGAGATAAAGCGCGAGGAAGCCGGCAGCGGCTAGAACGACAGTACCGGCATCCAGGGCCTCGCGGAGCCAGGGCCGCGGATTGCGCCACACCACGGCACAGGCGGCAAATCCGGGGACGTCGACGACGCCAAGGCGGATGAATATGGCCAGCTTGAAAACGTCGGGGAGCACGATGTAGTCGGCCATCAGAAACAATACGTTCAGGGAAAGGGCAATAGCTCCGGACGTCGCGAGGTAATGTGAACGCGCAAGGCCGGTGTCCGTTTCGAAGCGGCTTTCGAGACCTGCTGGAAATGCGAACGGCCGGACTTCCGATGCGAGCAGACGGTCGATGTCGGCGATCGAGACAGGGTTGGCGAGCGGCGCAGTCATGGTTCAGCCCGCCTGCCGCGCGGTGTGGCGGTCGTCATTGTCCGACCCGGCCAAAGGCGGCCAGACTCGATTGCGGCCCTGCTGCTTGGCGGTATAGAGCGCTTCATCCGCGGCCATTGTGGCGTCGGCAAAACTCAGCCGACCGTCCGGCCTGACCACGGCAACGCCAATGCTGACGGTTACGACCGGCGCCGTCGGTGAATTAGCATGCTCGATCGCGTGCTGCTCGACGCCGGCGCGGATACGCTCGGCGACCTGCACGCCGTCGAACAGCGTGCTCTCCGGCAGCACCGCCAGGAATTCCTCACCGCCCAAGCGCACGGCCAGATCGGACCCGGCGCGCAGGTTTTGCTCGAGGGTGTCGGCGACCATCTTGAGACAATCGTCGCCGGCCTGATGACCGTAATGATCGTTGAAACGCTTGAAGTGATCGATATCGAGCATCATGAACACGATCGGCTTCAAGGTGTCGCGTGCGGCGAGCGTTTCAACGAACTGTTCGAGACGACGGCGGTTAGCCAAGCCGGTCAACGGGTCGAGCATCGAAATGGCGCTGAGTGCTTCGTTGGCCACCATCAAGGTTTCGGCACGCAATTTTTCGCGCAGCCCGACCAGATAGTCGCGTCGTTCGTCGCGCTCCAGCATCCAGTTGGCGATCAGGCTCAACATCGTGGTGGTCGTCAGCAGCAACACGGCGCCGAAGACGATCGGCGCCTGCATCAAATGAATATGCGGAATGCCGAAGCCATACATCGTGATGACGACGACGGAGGCGGACAGGGCGTACCAGAAGCGTACGCGCTGGATAATATTGGGGAACACCAGGATCAGCAGCATCGAATAATGGGCGTGCATCGCCATCGGGCTGGTGCTCGTGGTGACGAGGTACAGCAGCCCGGCCGCGATCAGCACCGTCAACACCGCTTCCATGGATTCGCGGATCCATGGACGCGGATTGGTCCACAGCACGACAAACGAGGCCAGCGCCAGCGGCGTGATGATGCCGAGCCGATAGATCAGCGCCGTCTCGAAGATGTCGCTGAGCTGCAGCCGGTCGCGAAAGATGAACAGGTCGAAAATGCCGAAGGTGATGATGCCGCTGAACAGCAGGAACCGCGAGCGTTTGGCGCCGGTGTCGGCTTCGAAGCGCGCTTCGAGCGCCGGCGGAAAGCGGAGCAGACGAAAGCCGCCCTCGAGGACGCGATCGATGTCGGCGATGGATACGGCCGTGGCCGGCATGGCGCGTGTGATCCGAAGCGCCGCTCAAGGGCGGCGTCACACGCCAATACATCATGTCGGCGGCATCCAGGTTGACCTAGATCATTCGGTATAATGCTACGGGAGCGCGGCCTCGGGTTCCGATAGATCCGTTATTCGGCGGCTTCGCCGGCGGCCTGCGCCGCGCGCTGGATCGCCTCGGCGAGATACTCCGGCGCCTGCGCACCCGAGACGGCGAACTTGCCGCCGAAGATGAACATCGGCACGCCCTGGATGCCGGCTTCCTTGGCGGCCTCGGCTTCCTGCGTCACTTCGGCGACGTCCTGGTCGCTGTCGAGCGCGCCGCGCACGTCTTCGGGATCGAGCCCGATATCGGTCGCGGCCTGCACCAGCACCGCCTTGTTGGTGAGATCGGCGCCTTCGGTGAAATAGAGATCCATCAGGCGCTGCTTCATCTCCGCCGCCTTGCCGATGCCTTCGGCCCAGCGGATCAGGCGATGCGCGTCGATGGTGTTCGGCTGGTTGCTGATCTTGTCCATGGCATAGACGAGACCTTCCTGCGCTGCGGCGTCACGGACGCGCGTCGCGATCTCGCCATAGCGCTCCGGCGAGCCGAACTTGGTGGTCAGGTATTGCGTGCGCGAGATGCCTTCGCGCGGAATCCAGTCGTTGAGGAAATAGGGGCGGAAGTGGACCTCGACCGGGACGCCGGGGTTCATGGCAATCGCCTGTTCCAGCCGGCGCTTGCCGATGAAGCACCAGGGGCAGACCACGTCGGAGACGACGTCGATGCGGATAGGCTGGGTCATGAAGGCTATCTCCCGTTCGGAGATAACCTAGTCGTCCGGCTACTCTGCCGCAACCATGGGGCTCGCCAGAACCCGCTGCAGCAGGCTTTGCAAGGTATCGCCGTTTTTGAACGAGGCGAGCGTGACATTGGCGGTAATACGGTCGCTCGGGTTGGTCGGCGCGCGCATGATGTGCTTGATGGCGGCGGCGACGCGGCGGGCGACGATGTGAGCGCTGCGCAGGTCGGTCTGGGTGAAGGCGACGAGCAGGGTGCCGTCGTCATCGCCGCAGGCGAAATCGATCGCGCGCATCAGCTTGACGGCCAGACGGGCGCCGTCGCGGCGCGAGCGATCGTCATGGACGCCGTCGAAGGCGAAACGCGCCAGCGTGAGGGCATGGCTGCGGTCGGCCGCCTCGGCCACCGCCTTGTCGAGTTCGCGCCAGAACGCTTCCGCCGTGAGCAGCCCGGTGTCGGGGTCGAACAGGCCGTCGGTGTCGAGCGTATGCAGCATGCGCTTGAGGCGGGATTCCAGCGCATGCAACCGCACCAGCGGCACCATGCGCGCCGCCAGACGCTCCGGCGCGCCGTTGACGCAATCGAGATTGGGCAGATCGCCCTCGAACGCCTGCGGGATGTCGCCGGTGATCGCGACCGGGATTTCGTGGAACCGGCTTTCGTGGCCGAGCACATTGAGGAACGTCTCGATCATGCGCGGCGAAAAGCCGTCGCCGATGATGATGCCGTCGATGTCGCGTTCTTCGAGATGCTTGGCGGCCGCCTCGACGCTGAGCGCGCCGACCATCTTGGCATGCTCGCCCATGGCGACGGCGAGCGCTGGATAAAGCGGACCCCGGCCGGCGACCAGTACCGTCGCATCGTCCAGCGGATCGCCGATCGGCAATGCCGGCATCGTGCCGCCTTGCGCGGCGAAGGTTTCGATCCGCCGCAGCACGGTCGAATGAAGCGCGCGCACGCGCAACGCCGTGCGCAGACGGCCGATCAGCCGTTCGATTGGCTGGCCGGCATCGGCGGTCAATGCGGTGGGGATCGCAGCGTCGCGCTCGGCGTCGGCCATGGCGACGATCGGTACTGTAGCGCCTTGCGAGGTGGCAACCTGGAGCGCCAGCATACGGCCGGCGGCTTCGCTTTTCGGCGCGCCGGGTTCGGCGATCACCACGGCGGCGGGCTTGACCGACACGAAGGCGGTCGGCGCGTCGGCCCAGTTGGTTTCAACGATGGGAAAAGCGCCGGCGGCGCTGAGGGCTTCGACGAGAGAGGTGGCCGGCGCATCGGCGACCACCAGCAGCGGACCTTGCAGCGACATGACACACAACGCGTTACTGGTTACGCAAAACCGTACCGGCCAGGCGGCCGGTTGAACCTTCGCTAACCTAGACCGATGGCCGTTAACGCCGCGTCAACGACGAATAGTGATTAGAAACAATAAATAAATGGCCGTCACGCGGGGAAAAGAGTGCCTGACAGGTCAGGCCGCGACACCGCGCGGCCGGAAGGCCCCGGCGATCAGCGGACTGCCGCCTTGGCGCTTGACGAGGTCGGCGACGGTGGCGTTGTCGAGCGCGCTGCCCGCGAGCTTTTGCGCCAGCAGGCCGCCGGGCAAGGCGACGATGGTCGCGGTCGGATCGGCGAGCGAGACCTGCGCTTCCATGTCGGCGGTGCGGAAGCGATAGCCGCCGACGACGGCGATGCCGGCCGGCGGCCCGGTGACGGTCAGGTTGCGCGCCGTTTCATCGACCTTGCAGGTGAATCCGGTATCGACGAAGCCGTCCTTGTCGACGGCGAGATAGGGCGCCTGCGTGCGCTCGGCGCCGGGCGGAAAAGCGGCCTGCGGCACCATGGCGCCGCGCACCATCAGCGTGCCGGTCTTGCCGCGCGCCGTCTCGATATCGTGTGGCGCGCCAACGTGACCCAGCGGCAATGCAGCCGGCAGTCCGTCGGCTTCCCGTGGCACTGCCACGATGCCGAGTTCGCCGAAAGCGGAAACGTCGATGAGCCTCGCCGTGCCGGTCCAGGTGGGCGCCGCCGCCAGTTGTTCGGGCGAGCGCCACAGCGCCACCGTACTGCGCAGGCCGTCGAGATATCCGGCCTTGGCGAGCGGCGCCAGCGCCGGGCCGGGCACGACCGCGGCGTTCACAGCGCCCAGAGTTTGCTCGGCGAATGTCCTGGCATCGAATCCGTGATGCAGCGACAGCGTGCCGCCGCCGAACAGCCAAGGCACCGTCGCGACGGCCAGCCCGGCAAAGGACGATGCCGGGATCGCCGCAAGCAGCGACATATGCGGACCGACGCCGATCTCCTGCGCCAGCGCCAGGCCGCCGGCGATCAGTTCGCTATGGCTACGCGCGATCGGCGTGAGACCCGATGCCGCGACATCGAAGGTGATGACGGCGACGTGCTCGGATGCCTGACCGCCGCGCATGGTGCGCGGCACGGTGGGCGTCGCCGTTGCTTCAAACACATCGTTGAGCGGCACGACGCCATCCGGCAGCTTGTCGCCGAAGGCACCAATGAGGCGCACCGGAAACAGTTCGGCGCCGACATCCGCGGCAAGTTCGGCGTGGTCGAAGCCGCCGACACGCGACGCGGTGATGATCGCCTTCACGCCAAGGTGGCGCAATGCGCTTGCGATCTCCTTGCGCCGCCACAAGAGCGGCAGCGGCACTGCGATCATGCCGGCGCGCAGCACCGCGAGCAGGGTGATGACGGCCTCGACCGTGTTCGGCAGTTGGATGGCAACCAGCGTGTCGGCCTGCAGGCCGGCGCGGCAGAGCCGGGCGGCGAGGGTGGAAATGGCCCGGTCGGCCTCGGCATAGGTCAGGCGGCGCGGCGCGCCATCGGTGAAGCTGGAACGGTTCGGCGCATCGCGCAGCGCCACCGCCGACGAATCGTGCACCGCGGCGCGGCGGAACAGATCATCAAGCGTCGGGCCGGACGGACCGGGTGCGCCGGCGCCAATGAGTTCCGATCCGCCAAGTTCGCTCAAAGGGGCGCCGCGCAGGATCATCAGGAATCCCTATGGGGTGTCCGGGTCCGTTATCGGGCGTCCCGGTGCCACCAAGTCTCCGGCAGGTAGCCGTACAACGAGGTCTGCGATGGATGCGCGATTCGGGTCCAGCGCGCCACCCACTGCACCGGCGGGAAGTACAGCGGCACCACGTAGAAGCCCGACAGCAGCACCCGGTCGAGCGCCCGGGTGGCGGCGACGAAGGCGTCGCGTTCGGTCGCGGCCAGCATGGCGGCGATCATCGCATCCACCGCCTTGGACTTGACGCCCATGTAGTTACGGCTGCCATTCTGGTCGGCCGCTTCCGAACTCCAGTAGAACAATTGCTCGTTGCCGGGCGACAGCGACTGGTCCCAGCGGTACTGCATCATGTCGAAGTCGAAGGCGATGCGCCGGCGTTCGAATTGCGTAGCGTCAACCGTCCGCACCAGCGCCGCGATGCCGACGCGTTTGAGGCTGTTGCTGTAGGCGAGCGCCAAGCGCTCCTGATCGCGTGTGGTGCACAGCATCTCGAAGACGAAAGCCGCACCGGTCGCTTTGTTGACCATCCGCTCGCCCTGCAGGCCGTAACCGGCCTGGGCGAAAAGTTGCAGCGCCTGACGCATGACCTTGCGGTCGCGCCCCGAACCGTCGGTTACCGGCGGCGCCCATTGGCCCGCCATGATGTCGGACCGCACCGCGCCGGGAAACGGCGCCAGCAATTCCTTCTCGCGCGCATTGGCGGGAACGCCGTGTGCCGACAGATCGCAGCCGTCGAAATAGGAGGCGGTCCGTTTGTAGAGGTCGAAGAAATAGGTGTGGTTGATCCACTCGAAGTCGAACAGCGTCAGCAGCGCTTCGCGCACGCGGATGTCGGCGAAGATGCCGCGCCGCGTGTTGAACACCAGCCCGTCCATGCCCTTAGGCAGACCGTACGGGAAATTCTCCTTGACCACCTTGCCGTCGCGCAAGGCGGGGAAATCGTAGGCTGTCTGCCAACGCCCCGGATCCGTCTCCAGCCGGAGGTCGTAGAGGCCCGTCTTGAACGCCTCGAAATGCGTGTTGCCATCGCGGAAATAGTCGAACTTGACGGTGTCGAAATTCCACAGGCCGCGGTTGATCGCCAGATCGCGGCCCCAGTAGTCCTTGTTGCGCGTGAAGGTGACGCTGTCGCCCGGACGCACGGCACTGACGCGATAGGGGCCGCTGCCGATCAGCGGCTCGAACGTCGTGTCCTCGAATTTGTTCGGATCGATGCTGTGCTTGGCGAGGATGGGCATCAGGCCGAGAATCAAAGGCAATTCGCGGTCGTTGGCGTCCGCCAGATCGAACCGCACCGTGCGCGCATCGACCGCTTCGACCTTGGCGACCTTGCCGTAATAGATGCCGAACAGCGGCCGGCCGTGGTCGCGCAACAAGTTGAATGAGAAGATGACGTCGTCGGCCGTCACCTTGCGGCCGTCGGAGAAGACGGCTTTGTTGTTAATGGTAAAGGTGACGAAGCTGCGCGCCGCGTCGGTGGTGACGCTGTCGGCGAGCAGACCGTACAAGGTGAACGGCTCGTCATAGCCGCGCGCCAGAAGGCTCTCGATGACGTAGCCGCGAATCTTCTCCGCGGGCAGGCCTTTGACGATGAACGGGTTGAGGCTGTCGAAGGTGCCGAGCACGCCTTGCGTCAGTTGGCCGCCTTTGGGCGCGTCGGGATTGGAATAGGTCGGCGCCGCGAAATCGGCCGGCCACGCCGCTTCCCCGTGCATCGCCAGCGCGTGACTCGTCGTCGCGGTTTGCGCCCGCGCGAGCCGCAAACCGGCGGCGCCGAAGGCCAGGGCACCGACCATGAGCGCGCGGCGCGACAGGCGGATGCCGGTGGCGACGGGCAGGCTCACGACGTGGTTGGTTCGGTGTGCGATGCGATTCGTGTCCTAGAGCTAGCGGCCTTTTACCACAGGGCAAAGAATGCGGTGTTCGCCAATTTTCGGCGCATTGGTGCCTTTATCGTCAGGGCAATATCGGCTATCAGGCTGCGGTCGAATGTCACGCTCCCGCCGTATTTCGCAACGACAGAGCCGCTCGCCATTGCGCGGTGCGTTCGGGACGCGCCGACCGGAAGCAGCCGGTCGATAACGATAGCCGGTCGAACATTAATCCGGTTCTTAACAAGGGACGAGTTTCAAATGGATCAACGGATTGCTCCTGCCCGGCCGCTGGCCCGCCTGATGGCCGTGGCGATGGGCGCAGGCCTTCTCGGCGCGACGCTCGTTGCCCATCCGGCTTTCGCGCAATCGCCGAAGCCGGCGGCGCCGAAGGCAGCCCCCGCACCGGCCGCACCCGCGGCACCGGCTCAACAGCAGACCGGGGCTGCGCCGCAGTTGCCGCCGCTGATGTACTCGTCCTGGGTCAAGCTGTGCCAGCAGGGCCAGGAGACCGAGAACAAGAAGGTCTGCGTCGTCCATCGCGACGGCCGCATGGAAAACGGCATGCCGGTCATCATGGCCGAGCTGTTGCAGGTCGAGGGTGCCAATGAGCGCCTGCGCGTGACCGTGCCGATGTCGATCATCGTGCATCTGGCCGAAGGCACGCATCTCGTGCTCGACGGGCAGGACATGGGCAGCGCGCCTTATGTCGTCTGCACGCAGATCGGCTGTCTGTCGGACTACGAGATCAACGCCGACACGTTGAAGAAGCTGAAGGCCGGCAAGCAGCTCATCGTCCAGACCTATCTGATGAACCGCCAGGTCCTCAGCATCCCGGTCTCGCTC
>JAHCKF010000128.1 GCA_026125925.1 Pseudolabrys sp. | reverse complement strand
GCTCAAGCGCGTCGGGCTGGCCGACAAGGCGAGTGTCTGGCCGCGCGAATTGTCGGGCGGGCAGGCGCAGCGCGTCGCCATTGCCCGCGCGCTGGTGCCGCGGCCGGAAGTGCTGCTGCTCGACGAGCCGTTCTCGGCGCTCGATGCCTTCACTCGCGCCGATCTACAGGAACATCTGCTCGACCTGTGGGCCGACTTCCGGCCGACGCTCATTCTTGTCACGCACGACGTCGAGGAAGCCGTCGCGCTGGCCGACCGCATCTTCGTCATGCAGCCGCGCCCCGGCCGGCTGTTCGAGGAAATCATTACCGGCCTGGCGCGGCCGCGCGACCGGCAATCGACCCGGTTCGACAATGCCAAGAAGCAGGTGCTGGCGGCGCTCGACCGGTCGCTGGCGCGGCCGGTCCGCGAGGCGGAGGACAAGACACCGGAGGGCGCCGCCCTGTGGTGGTGACGGCAGGTCTTCCCCCTAGGCACATGAGCTTATCCTAAAACCCGTTCCCCCTTTGCCGCGCCATGCGCTATGGTCCCGGGCGAAATAGCATCCGGGAGAGAAACTGCCATGCGTATGTTCCAGGTCTGCACCTGCGGTCAGCCCCTGCAACTCAACGAAAAGCCGACGCCGGAGCCGAAAGGCACCGAAGTCCTGCTGAAGATCAAGGCGGCGGGCGTCTGCCACAGCGATATCCATATCTGGGACGGTTATTACGAACTCGGTGGCGGCAAGCGCCTGCAGCTCCTGGAGCGCGGCATCAAGCTGCCGCTGACCATGGGTCACGAGAATGTCGGCGAGGTGGTCGCCGTCGGCCCGGACGCCAAGGGAGTGAAGGTCGGCGAGGTCAAGCTCGCCAACCCGTGGATCGGCTGCGGCGAATGCATGGTGTGCCGGCGCGGCGAAGAGAACCTCTGCAAGACGCCGAAGAATCTCGGCGTGTTCTCCGACGGCGGCTATGCGACGCATCTCGTCGTGCCGCACCCGCGGCACCTGTTCGACATCGGCAACCTGACGCCGGTGCAGGCCGCGCCGCTCGCCTGCTCGGGTATCACCACTTTCAGCGCGCTCAAGAAGGTGGCCGATACCATCAAGGAAGAGCCGCTGGTCATCATGGGCGCCGGCGGCCTCGGCCTGATGGCGATCTCGCTGCACAAGGCCATGGGCGGCAAGGGCGTGATCATGGTCGATATCGATCCCGCCAAGCGCGAAGCCGCGCTCAAGGCCGGCGCCATCGCCGCGATCGACGGCCGCGCCGCCGATGCGGCCAAGCAGATCATCGACGCCACCAAGGGCGGTGCCTGGTCGATCATCGATTTCGTCGGCTCGTCCGACACGGTGAAGCTCGCGATCGACTCGCTGATCACCAAGGGCGGCAAGATCGTCATCGTCGGTCTGTTCGGCGGCGACATCACCGTCTCGACGCCGTTCTTCCCGATGCGCGCCATGACTATCCAGGGCTCCTATGTTGGCTCGCTGCCGGAAATGAAGGAGCTGCTTGAACTGGTCGGCCGCACCGGCGTGCCGCAGGTGCCGCTGCGTGAGCGTCCGCTTGAGGAAGTTCAGGAAGCGCTCGACGATCTCAAGGCCGGCAAGGTTATCGGCCGCGTCGTGCTGACGACGGCTTAGTAGTTTTTATCCCTCCCCTGAAAGGGGAGGGTCCGGCGCGCCAGCGCCGGGGGTGGGGTCTTTCTCACCAGTCGCATTCCCCACCCGTCCGCGCTGCGCGCGGCCACCCTCCCCCAAGCGGGGGAGGGATAAGGAAGGAAGACAATATGGATGCCAATGAACTGCGCGCCATGCAGGCGCCGATCAAGGACAAGTACAAGAGCGATGCCGCTTCGGCGATGATCACGCTGAAAGCCAAAGGCACGCTCGACGACACCAGCATCGCCTGCAAGGTCGAGACCGGCCGCGCCCTCGCGGTCGCCGGGCTGCATCCGGCAACCGGGGGCTCCGGCTTGGAGCTGTGCTCGGGCGACATGCTGCTCGAGGCGCTGGTTGCCTGCGCCGGCGTCACCGTGAAGGCGGTGGCGACGGCGCTCGAGATTCCGCTGAAGTCGGGCAAGGTCTCCGCCGAAGGCGATCTCGACTTCCGCGGCACGCTTGGCGTCGCCAAGGATGCGCCGGTCGGCTTCGCCCAGATCCGCCTGCGCTTCGATCTCGACACTGATGCGCCGCAGGACAAGCTCGATCAGCTTCTCAAGCTCACCGAGCGCTATTGCGTGGTCTACCAGACCATCAAGAGCGGCCCGCCGGTCGACGTGAAGATGGCGCGCACCTGAGATTGTCGTCCCCGCGCATAGCCGTTCGAAGAACGGCGTTCTTTCAGAACGCCTATGGCGGGGACCCATACTCACAGGTCCCTCGATAGTGCACGGCGTATGGGTCCCGGGCCTCACTTCGTTCGCCCGGGACGACACCAAGGCAGCTCAAGAGCGCACGCTCAATGTCTCCCGATCTATACTTCGCGCTGACCTTGCTCGTGCGCATGGCCGTCACCGCCGCGTTCCTCATCGCGGCGACGGTGACCGCGGAGCGCGCCGGTCCGCTGATCGGCGGTCTGGTGGCGACTTTGCCGATCAGCGCCGGTCCGGTCTACATCTTCCTCGCCATTGACCACGGCGCGCATTTCGTCGGCGAGAGCGCGCTCGGCAGCATGGTGACCAACGCCTTCAACATCGCCTTCGCCGTGACCTATTGTCTGCTGGCGCAGAAGCGCTCGCTGATCGTCAGCCTCGGCGGCGCCTTTGCCGCCTGGGCCGCGCTCAGCTTCATCTTCGGTCAGGTGCCGCTCGGTGTCTGGGGCACCATCGTCCTCAACATCGTCGCGCTGGCTGCCGGCCACGTCCTGGTGTCGCGGCTGCTTCATGTGAAGTTTCCACGCATGCGCACTTACTGGTACGACTATGTGCTGCGCGCAGCCATGGTGGCGCTGCTGCTCGGCATCGTCGTAACGCTGAGCTATCACATCGGGCCGGCGGCCAGCGGCAATATAGCGGTATTTCCGATCGTGCTCTCCAGCCTGATCCTCATCCTGCATCCGCGTGTTGGCGGCCCGGCGACGGCGGCGGTGCTGGCCAATGCCGTGATCGGGCTCGGCGGCTTCGCCGTGGCGATGCTGGTGCTGCACCTGACGGCCGACCCGCTCGGCGCGGTGCTGTCTCTTGTTCTGACGCTTGCCGTTTCGGTCGGCATCAATCTCGTCATCTTCGCCGCCCGTCGCCAGGGCAAACTGGCATGAGCGCAGTTCTGCTGTCCTCGACATTCTGGCTCGGCCTTGCGCTGAAGATCGTTATGACGGCAGGCATTGTCGTCGCCGCTTCGATGGTCGTCGAACGCTCCGGCCCTTTCATCGGCGCGTTGATCGCGGCGCTGCCAACGGCGGGCGGCGCCGCCATGATCATTCTCGCCGTCGAGCATGACGCGCATTTCATCGCGCAGAGCGCCGTCGGCAGCATGCTGGCAAACGTGGCCGGAGCCTCCTTCGCGCTGACCTACGCCGCCCTGGCGCAGCGCCGCAGCCTGGCGGTCAGCCTCGGCGGCGCCTTCGCGGTGTGGCTGTCCGTTGCCTTTCTCTCTCGCCTGATCGACTGGAGCGCGGCGATGGCGCTGGTCGCCAACGCCATCGTCTTTCCGGTGGCGATCTATATCGGCTCGCGCTTTCGCGGTGACGAACGGACGCGCGCCCGGGTCGCCTTCACGGCGCGCGACCTGATGTGGCGCGCCGGCGTGGTGACGCTCGTCGTCGTCATCGTCACCGGCTTGAGCTCGTCGATCGGCTCGTATTTCTCCGGCGTCTTCGCCTTCTTCCCGGTGGCGATGAGCTCGTTCTTCATCATTCTCCACACACGCGCCGGCGGGCCGGTCGCCGCCAGTGTCGCCGCGCACGTGCTGGCGCCGCTGATCGGACTGTGCCTTGGCCTCGCTGCCGTGCACTATCTCGCCGAGCCGCTCGGTGTGTGGTGGTCCTACCTGATCGGTTTGGCGATCGGCGTGGCGTGGAACGGGCTGTTGTGGGCGTGGAAGAACAGGGGACGTTAGGCGGCCGCACACTCTCCGTCATGCCCGGCCTTGTGCCGGGCATCCACGTCTTTCTTGCATGATTTCAGTTAAGGCGTGGATGGCCGGGACAAGCCCGGCCATGACGAAGACCGCAAAGTAGCTACTTCTTCTCCGCCTCTTTCAGCTTTGCCTTCAACTGGTACAGCGCCTCCATCGCCTCGCGCGGCGACAGCTCATCGGGATTGAGCGCGGCGATGGCGGCGATGACACGCTCATGCGCCGGCTCTGCTGGCGCGGCCGGCGGCTGATAGTTCGCCGCGAACAGCGGCAGGTCCTCGAAGCCTTTCGGCGCGGCGCGGTCTTCCTGTTCGAGCTTGGCGAGCACCACCTTGGCGCGCTCGATGACGCTGCCGGGCAGACCGGCGAGCTTGGCCACCTGGATGCCATAGGAGCGGTCGGCAGCGCCGGCGACGACTTCATGCAGGAACACGACCTCGCCCTTCCACTCCTTCACCTTGACGGTGACATTGTGCAGCCGCGGCAGCCGCGCCGACAGCGCGGTGAGCTCGTGATAATGCGTGGCGAATAGCGAGCGGCAGGTGTTGATGTCGTGCAGATGCTCGATGGTCGCCCAGGCGATCGACAGGCCGTCGAATGTCGCGGTGCCGCGGCCGATCTCATCGAGAATGACGAGCGCGCGGGAACCGGCCTGATTGAGGATGGCCGCGGTCTCGACCATCTCGACCATGAAGGTTGAGCGGCCGCGCGCCAGGTCGTCGGCAGCGCCGACGCGCGAGAACAAGCGGTCGACGACGCCGATATGCGCGGCTTTCGCCGGTACGAAGGAGCCCATCTGCGCCATGATCGCGATCAGCGCGTTCTGCCGCAGGAAGGTCGACTTGCCGGCCATGTTCGGGCCGGTGATCAGCCAGATGCGCCCGGCTTCCGCCTCGGCGGGAGGTGAGAGGTCGCTGTCATTGGCGACGAACGGCGTGCCGTCGCGCGACAAGGCGTGCTCGACCACGGGATGGCGGCCGCCGTCGATGACGAAAGCGAGGCTGTCGTCGACCACCGGCCGCGCGTAATTGGACTCGGCGGCGAGCGCGGCGAGGCTGGCGGCGACATCGAGCCGCGCCAGCGCCTCGGCGCATTGCTTGATGGCGGCGCCTTGCGCGATCACCGCGGCGCACATCTTCTCGAAGATATCGAGTTCGAGGCCGAGCGCGCGATCGGCGGCGCTGGCGATCTTGGCTTCAAGTTCGCCGAGCTCGGTCGAAGTGAAGCGCACCTGGCCAGCCAGTGTCTGGCGATGGATGAAGGTGGCGTTCAGCGGCGGCTGCATCATCTTGTCGGCGTTCTGCGCCGTGACTTCGACGAAGTAGCCGAGCACGTTGTTGTGCTTGATCTTGAGCGCCTTGACGCCGGTCTCGTCGGCATAGCGCGCCTGCAGCGCGGCGATGACGCGGCGCGATTCGTCGCGCAGCGCGCGGTTCTCGTCGAGCGCGCCGTCATAGCCTTCGCGGATGAAGCCGCCGTCGCGCTTGATCAGCGGCAGGTCGTCGCCGAGCGCGCGGGTCAGTTCATCGGTCAGCGCGGCATCGACCTTGCGGCAAAGGCCGAGGGCCTCGGCGATTTCGTCCGGCGCGTCCTTTATGGTGGCAAGCGCGCGAGCAAGTTCATGAGCCGCGGCGATGCCGTCACGAATAGCGGCAAGATCGCGCGGCCCGCCGCGCTGCAGCGCGATGCGGGTCAGCGCGCGGGCGAGATCGGGCGCGGCGGCAAGCCGGGAGCGCGTCTCGGCGCGCGCCGCGACGTCGCCAACGAAGCAGGCCACCGCATCGAGACGGCGCGCGATAGCGTTGACATCGGTCAGCGGCGCCGACAGCCGCTGCGCCAAGAGGCGCGAGCCGGCCGAGGTCACGGTGCGGTCGATGCAATCGAGCAGCGAGCCGCGGCGTTCGCCCGACAACGTACGCATCAGTTCGAGATTGCCGCGCGTCGCCTGGTCGATTGCCATGGTGGAGGCAATGGCTTCGCGCAGCGGCGGCGATAGCGGCGGGCGCTGGCCGACCTGCGTGCGTTCGATATAGGTGACGGCCGCGGCGGCGGCGGTGATTTCGAGCCGTGTCAGCGCGCCGAAGCCGTCGCTGGTCGCGACCGCGAAGAAAGAAGTGAGACGGCGCTCGGCGGTGGCGCTGTCAAAGACGTCGCGGCCGAGCGGCGTCACCGCCGACAGTTCGCGCCACAGCGGAATCAGTTCAACGTCGGTGTTCAGCGAATCCGAGATCAGGATTTCGCCAGGCTCGAGTCGCGCGATCTCGGCCGCCAGGATGACGCGGTCGCATTCGGTGATGCGGAATTCGCCGGTCGACATGTCGATCCAGGCAAGGCCGAAGCGCGCTTCGGTGCCGACCGAGGACAGCCGCGCCCGCGCGATGGCGAGCAGATAGTTGTTGCGCCGTGCGTCGAGCAAAGTGTCTTCGGTGAGCGTGCCCGGCGTGACGAGGCGCACCACGTCGCGCTTGACGACGCTCTTCGAGCCGCGCTTCTTCGCCTCGGCGGGGTCCTCGAGCTGTTCGCACACCGCGACGCGGTGGCCGAGCGCGATCAGACGATGCAGATATTCGTCGGAGCGGTGGATCGGCACCCCGCACATCGGGATGTCCTGGCCCTGATGCTTGCCGCGCTTGGTCAGCACGATGCCGAGCGCCCGGCTCGCCACCTCCGCGTCCTCGAAGAACAATTCGTAGAAATCGCCCATCCGGTAGAACAGCAGCGAGTCCGGATTGTTGGCCTTGATCTCGATATACTGCTCCAGCATCGGAGACAGTTTTTCCGGCGGCGCGGCGTCGGGCGGCGTCTCTGGTTCCGATAGGCCGATGGGCTGGGTGAGGGACATCCGGGCAAAATAGCCGAGTTGGACGGGCCATTTAAGCCCTGCCGCGCCTCATTTCCCCGCTAAATCACCTCGCTCGCCCGCTTCAGGCCCAGGATCATCGACGTGTTGAGGACATGGGCGCGGGCCTTGTCGGGGTCGGCGGCGATCGCGACCATTTCCTGAAGGTGTTGGCGCTGCACGGCCGGGTCGCGCTCTTCCATCATGCGCTTGTTGCGGATCGACATGGCCTGCACCTGCTCGATGGTGGCGAAGCGGCGCTGGCGTGAATAGAGGTCGAGCAGGTGGTCGCCTTCGCCGCGCCAATGCCGGCCGAGCTTGTCGCAAAGGTTGACGGCGTCGTGGATGCCGCTGTTGAGGCCGAAGCCGCCGAGCGGGTTGTTGAGGTGCGCGGCGTCGCCGGCGAGCAGCACGCGGCCGGCGCGGAACGAGGCGGCGACGCGCTGATGCACGCGGTAGGTGCTCTTGTAGCGGATGTCGTAGGCGCCGTGTTTCGGCACCAGTTTCTGCAGCGCCGCCTCGACACGCTCAGGCGACAGCAGTACTTCGTCGCTTTCGTCCGGATTGACCGGGTAGGCTAGCCGCCACAGCCCGGGCGGGCCGGCGTCGGGCACCTTGAACAGCGCGCCGAATTCGACCGGGTCGGCGATGTAGCAGTTATAGGCAAAGCCGTGCCGGCCGAAGTCGTAGGGCGTCGAGACGACGACGAACAGTTCCGGCCAGGTGAAGCCTTCAAATTCGACGCCGAGGCCCTTGCGCACGACGCTGCGGCCGCCGTCGGCGCCGATCAGCCAGGACGCCTCGAAACGCCGGTCGCCGGACGGACCGCCGGTCGTCACGGTGACACCGTCGGCATGCTGGGTGAAACCGGTGACCGAATGACCAAAGTGAATCTCGGCGCCGCCCTGCTGTTGCAGGAGGTCGAGCTGGATCGGCGTCAGCCGGTGCTGCTCGAGATGCAGGCGGTACGGGTAGGGCGTAACATCGCGCAGCAAATCGAGATCGAACTGCGCGACGAGATCGCCCGGCCGGTTGCGGATCTGCCAGTACCGAACCTTGATGCCATCCTCGTGCATCCGCTCGGTGATGCCGTAGGGCGCCATCATCTCCAAGGTCGGCGGATGAAACGAGCCGGCGCGCAGGTCGTGGGTGAGACCTTCCTCGGCCTCCAGCAGCACGACGGGGATGTCCTGCGCGCGCAGCGCCAGCGCGCACATCAGGCCGGTGGGGCCGGCCCCGGCGATGACGACAGGTTTGCGGGAGGTCATACGAGGTACTTCATCGGAACACGCTCGGACCTTCACCTCTCCCATTGGGAGAGGTCGGATCGCGAAGCGATCCGGGTGAGGGGTTACAAACTATCGGGCTCAATTGCCCCCTCACCCCAACCCTCTCCCCAACGGGGAGAGGGGGCAGGCTGAGTTCGCGGCTTGCTCACCGCATCCTGAAGTTACTTCACCAGCTTGGTGCCGGTGATGCGCTCGAGATTGCCGTGCCAGATGGCTTCCTTGGTCGCCTTCGGCAGCTCGACCTCGTCGATGAACTTGATGGCGTCGCGCGTGTACATCGTGCCCTTCTCCGGATCGAACGGGCAGTCCGAGGCGAACACGACCTTGTCGTGATCGAAGAACGACAGGCCGATATCGATGCCGGCGCGCGAGGAGAAGGTCGCGGTGTCGGCATAGAAGCGGTGCTTGAAGTAATCGAGCGGGCGGTGCTTGAGCTCGCCGAGCAGCTTGCCGAGATCCTCGCCCGAGGT
>JAHCKF010000127.1 GCA_026125925.1 Pseudolabrys sp. | reverse complement strand
ATGAATTCAAGAAGACGGTCGCCGACGTTTCCGGCACTGGCAAGGTGCCGGTGCTGATCGATGGCGATATCCGCGTCTGGGAATCACTGGCGATCCTCGAATATCTCGCCGAGAGGTTTCCTGATGCGGGCCTGTGGCCGAAGGACGCCGCGGCGCGCGCGCACGCCCGCGTCGTCGCCAACGAGATGCATGCCGGCTTCCAAGCCATGCGCAACCACCTGCCGGTCAACTTCGCCCGCAAGGTCATCAAGCGCGACCTGCCGCCGCCGGTTCAGGACAATGTCCGCCGCATCGAGGCGTTGTGGGCCGATTGCCGCGCGCGTTTCGGGAAAACGGCGGAGCGCGCTGGACCGTTTCTGTTCGGCGCCTTCGGCAATGCCGATGCCATGTATGCGCCCGTGGTGTCGCGCTTTCACACTTATGCGGTTGAGGTGACGCCGGAGACCCGGGCCTACATGGCTGCGGTGATGGCGCTGCCGGCGTGGCAGCAATGGGAAGCGGCCGGCATCGCCGAGCCCTGGCTGTTTGCGGAAGACGAGGTCGATTGGCCGACGGTGCACCGCGCCGACGGCAAATGACCAAACAGTCAAGTGATCGAACATTCTTAGACAACGAAGGGACGCCATGTCTTTCACCCTGGTCATCGGCAATAAGAACTATTCGTCGTGGTCGATGCGGCCCTGGATCGCCATGAAGGCCGCCGGCATTGCCTTCGACGAGGTGCTCATTCCGCTCTATGGCGAAGGCAGCGCCGAGGCGATTCTGAAATACTCGCCGGCGGGTAAGGTGCCGATCCTGCATGACGGCGATGTCGCGATCTGGGATTCACTGTCGATCCTCGAATATCTCGCGGAGAAATTCCCCGACGCCGGCTTGTGGCCGAAGGACACCGCCGCCCGTGCGCTGGCCCGCTCGGTGTCGGCCGAGATGCATTCCGGCTTCCAGCCGCTGCGCCAGCACTGCACCATGAACCTCTGGCTGCCGCCGAAGCCGCGGCCAATGCCGCAGGAAGTCTATGACAACATGAAGCGCATCGAGACCATCTGGGCAGACTGCCGCGCACGCTACGGCAAGGGCGGGCCCTTCCTGTTTGGCGAACGCTTCGGCAATGCCGATGCCATGTATGCGCCGGTGGTGGCGCGCTTCCACAACTACGGGCTGCCGGTCGGCCAGGCGACGCTGGCTTACATGGACGCCGTCAGGGCGACGCCGGCTTGGAAGGAATGGGAAGAGGCCGGCCTGAAGGAGACTTGGGTCTTGCAGCACAACGAGCCCGACTGGCCGTTTGTGCGCGGCATTAAGGTCGCGTGACCCGCACCGCAACCAAAGTTCCATTCATGCGTTGATCTGCCGTAGGGGCGGGAACCGGCGTTGGGCCGGTTGTCCGTCTTTGGGCGGATCGGATGCATGCTGCTGAAACCGGATCACAACGTCTGGCGCATCGCGCGCGCCGAACGCGCGGCTATGCTGATCGACGGCGCGAACTATTTCTCCGCCGTGCGCAGCGCCATGATCAAGGCCGAGAAGTCGATCCTGATCGCCGGCTGGGATATCCATAGCCGCACCCGTCTGGTCGGTCCCTCCGGCCGTGCCGACGACGGCTACCCCGAAACATTTGCCGAGTTCCTCATTGCTCTGGTCACGAAGAAACCTCAGCTCGAGGTGCGGCTGCTGCTGTGGGACTTCTCGGTACTCTATGCCACCGAGCGCGATCCGTTTCCGACGGCGACCCTGCAATGGGCGACGCCGCACAACATCCATTTCTGTCTCGACGACTGCGTCCCGGTCGGCTCGTCACAGCATCAGAAGCTGGTGACGATCGACGATCGGATCGCGTTTTCCGGCGGCCTCGATCTCACGGTGCGGCGTTGGGATACCAACGCCCATGCCGTCAACGATCCCAACCGTATCGATCCGGCGGGCAAGCCGTATGGCGCGTTCCACGACGTGCAGATGGTGGTCGACGGCGCGGCTGCGCAGGCGCTGGGCGATCTGCTGCGCGGCCGGTGGGCCTGCGCGGCGCTCGAGAAGATCCCGGTCGCCAAAGGCGAGAGCGATCCGTGGCCCGACGGCGTCGAGCCGGATTTCCGCGACACCGATATCGGCATCGCCCGCACCGAGCCGCGCTTCGACGGCCGGGAGGAGGCGCGCGAGGTCGAGCGGCTTTTCTTCGACATGATCGATGCCGCCGAGCGCTCGATCTACATCGAGAACCAGTTTCTCACGACACTGCCGGTGGCCGAGCGCATCGCCAAGCGCCTACGTGAGAAGCCTGAGCTCGAAGTGCTGATCGTCTCGCCGCAGACCCATGTGTCGTGGCTCGAGGCGCAGAGCATGCGCGTCGGCCGCGCGCGCTTTGCCGCGGTGCTCGACGAGTTCATGGGCGAGCGCGTCGCACTACTGCATCCGGAAGTCGAGGCCGGCGGCCAGTCCTGCAACACCATGGTCCATGCCAAGGTGATGATCGTCGACGACCGCATTCTGCGCGTCGGTTCGGCCAATCTCAACAACCGCTCGATGGGCACCGACACCGAGTGCGATCTGGTGGTCGTCGCCAACAGCAAAGATGAGCGCGAGGCGGTGCGGCGTTTGCGCGATACCTTGATCGGTGATCACTGCGGTGCAGACGCGGACGAGGTGGCCGCCGCGCTTGCGGCCCGCAACGGTTCGCTGGTGGCCGTCGCGTGCGAATTGTCGCGCAACGGACATCGCCTGGCGCCGATCACCGACGATCCGGTGCCACACGAAGCCTACAGCCTGATTCAGAACGTTGCCGATCCGGAGCAACCGATCGGCGCCGAGGAGTTCGTCAGCAACATGTTCGGAGGTTACGTGCCGGCCCGCAACTTCTCGACCGTGGTCAAGGCCATTGCTGCCGGTTTCGTCATTCTCGCTCTGGCGCTGGTCTGGCACTTCGTGCCGCTGGCCGACCCGCAGGAGGTCAAGGCGACGTTCTCCGAACTGTCCGACAGCCGCTGGGCGCCGGTCGCGGTGATTGGCGCCTTCGTCATCGCCGGCTCGCTGATGTTTCCGGTGACGGTGCTGATCGCGGCGACGGCGGCCGCCTTCGGGCCTTGGCTTGGCTTTGCCTATGCCGCGGTCGGCGCACTGGCGAGTGCGCTCGTCACCTATGGCGTCGGCGCCGCAATCGGCAAGAAGACCGTGCAGGATTTGCTCGGGCCGCGGCTCAACCGGGTGCGCGAGAAGATCGCGCGGCGCGGCGTCCTCGCCGTGGCCACCATCCGATTGGTGCCGGTCGCGCCCTTTGCCGTGGTCAACCTGGCGGCCGGGGCCAGCGCCATCCCGGTGTTCGATTACATGGCCGGCACGGTGCTCGGCATGCTGCCCGGCATGATCATGATCTCGGCGGTCGGCAATCAATTCGCCCGCATCCTGACGTCGCCGTCGTCCACCGATATCGCCATCCTGGCGGTCGCGGTCATGGCCTGGGTTGGCCTGTCGATCGGCGTGCAGGCGGCGGTGTCGCGGTTCTGGAGCGGCGGCCGGTGAGGGGAGCGGAGAAGCTGGCCGACTGCGTGCGGGTGATGACGTGGAATATCCACGGCACGTTCGGCCGCAATCCGCGCTTCGATCTGGTGCGGGTCGCCGACCTGATACGCCGCTGGGATCCCGACATCGTTGCGCTACAGGAGGTCGATTCTCGCCGCGCGCTGGCCGACGCCGCCAATCCTTTCGAATATCTGCCCGGCGCGGTCGGCGTCTACGGCATCGGCGCCATTTCGCTGACCGGCGCCGATGGCGATTACGGACAAATGCTGATCTCGCGCTTTCCGGTCAGCCGGCACGAGGTGCGCGACATCTCGTTCGGCGAGCACGAGCCGCGCCGCGCCATCCGCGCCGAGATCGCGACGCCGCTCGGCCCGCTGACGGTGGTGGCGACGCACCTCGGGCTGAGCATCAGCGAGCGCCGGCGGCAGGCCGCGGTGCTGATCGAACTTGCGGCCGGCGAGGCGCCCGCGGTGGTGGTCGGGGATTTCAACGACTGGTTCTGGCCGGGCTCGGTGCGCTCGGTGCTGTCGCGCATCCTCGCCGGGCGCACGCGCTTCCGTACCTTTCCCGCAATGTTTCCTCTGCTGCGGCTCGACCGCATCTATTGCCGGCCGCGCGTCGCGCTGATCCGCAGCTTCGTCGATCGCAGCGCCCGGGCGCTGTCCGATCATCTGCCCGTGATCGCGGATCTGCGGCCGGGTGTCTAGGGCGCAAAAAAAGACCCGGCGGGGGAGACGCCGGGCCTTCGTCAGTCTTAGGAGGTCTTCAGAAATTCGTTAGCGGTCGAGCGCTTCCTTGACCTTGTCTTTGGCGCCGCCGACGGCGTTCTGCACCTTGCCTTCAACCTGATCGGCCTTGCCTTCGCCCTGGAGCTTGGCGTCGCCGGTCACCTCGCCGGCGGCTTCCTTCACCTTGCCCTTGGCCTGTTTGAAGCTGCCTTCAATACGATCCTTGTTCATCTCTCACCTCGCAGGTTGGTGTGAATTCGACGGGACAACGCGCGAGCGCCGCGCGACGTTCCAGGCATCAGCTATGCGGAACTTCCCGATATGTCCCTCGGCGGTGATACCGCCGAGGGACTCTTAATGCTCGCTCGCTCACTCACTTGGCTCGATTACTTGGCGAGATCCTTGGCCTTGGTCTTGCCATTGTCCGTCGACTTGTCGTTCGGGTTCACCGTGCTCGATGCGCCGCTACCAGTCGTGGCCGACGGCGTCTTGGCCGAGCCCGAACCCATGTTCTTCGTCGCATCAGACTGCATGCCGCTCTTGGGCGCCATGCCGCTGTCGGTCGGCTTCTTGTTGATGTCGGCCTGGTTTTCGCTCTGGGCCTGCTGACCGGGCTTCACGGTCGCCGAGCCCTTCATGTCAGCCGAACCCTTGGGCTGCATGCCGCTCTTGCCGGTATTGCCTTCACCGGTCGGCGCGGCATTGACGGCGCCGGAGTTCGTGGTGGTGCCCTGCGGCGCGGTCTGCGCGTTCGCGATCGACATGCCGGCGATCAGCGCGGCGGCGGCAGTCAGCGTGGTCAGCGTTTTCATATTCATCCTCCTGTTTAAAATTATGGGGTGCCAAACGGACACGTGCAGACAACGACCGACGGAACATCGATGTTCCGGGAACCTTGCTCTTTTCTCGGAACAAACATCATCAAAAACGTCGCAGCGCGGAATGGATCAATTCCGCGCTGCGTCATGTCATTTGATGTAACGAGCTGACCGGCTTAGGCGTCGATCACCGCGACGATCTCGCGCGTGCCGGGATCGATGACGACGATGGTATCGCCGACCACGATGTAATCGAAGCCGCGCCACTGCGGATAGATGGTCACGACTTCGGCCGGCAGCGGGTAATAGCGCACGTGCTGGGGAATACGCGTGCCGACGCGGATATCCACGTCCAGCTTCACCGGTTCGACCTTCTGCTTCTTGATCACCGTGGTGATCTTGCTGCGCTGTTCCGTGGTCAGGTTGGCGCGCGCGCCGGCCGCGCCCTGGCCGGTGGTCGTTGCCGGCCGCGAATTCTTGTCCGGCTCGTTGGCGGCATTGGTTGGCCCGGAGCGGTTGCCGTTGCCGTTCGCGTCCGTGGCGTTGCCCTCATGCGCCTTGGAATCCTTGGCGCGCGCATTGTTGGCGTGCGGATTGCCGGACTGCGTATCGGTCTGGTTTGTGCCCTTGCCGGCGCCGGCAGGGGCCTGAGGCGCCTGACCCGTGGTTGCGTTGTCCGGTTTGGCGCTGGCGCCACGGCCGGGCTTGAGGTCGGACGGCGCCTGGCCGGAGGTCTCCGGTTTGACGGCCGGCCCGTGCTGTCCGGCGTTCATCGGGGGCGCAATCTTGCCCGGCGGAGCGCTCTGCTGCGCGGAGGGGGCCGGTTGCGGCGCGCCCTGCTGGGCGGAGGCGGCGCCGATACCGAGCGCAAGAATGGCGGCGGCGCTGCATAAGAGTCGGGACTTCGTCATCTGGCGTTCCTCTCTGTCACCCCCCGACGTCTCGTGCGACGCCCTAGGAACGCTCGGTGGCCGCACCCGTTCCGCAAAGAGAGGGGACGGCCGCCATTGAAATGCCGGTTCCGCCGGGGCACCTTGGCCGCTCATCGAAAGCGGCGGCGATTCCGCCGTCCGGGAGGCTTCACCTTGACTATCCTGTCGTCGTCGATCGACGCGTCATCGGCGGAATTTGCCAATAACGCCCAGCGCATGCGCGGGCTGATCGAGGAGCTGCGGCAGCGCCGCGCGCAGGCTGCCCTGGGCGGCAACGAGAAAGCGCGGGCGCGCCATGTCTCGCGCGGGAAACTCCTGCCGCGCGACCGCGTCATGAACCTGATTGATCCCGGCTCGCCGTTTCTCGAGATCGGCGCGCTGGCCGCCTACGGCATGTATGACGACGCCATCCACGGGGCCGGCATGATCGCCGGCATCGGCCGCGTCGAGGGCCGCGAATGCATGGTCGTGTGCAACGATTCTACCATCAAGGGCGGCACCTATTATCCGATGACGGTGAAGAAGCATCTGCGTGCGCAGGAGATCGCCCGCGAGAACCGGCTGCCCTGCATCTACCTGGTCGATTCAGGCGGCGCCAACCTGCCGCACCAGACCGACGTGTTTCCCGACCGCGAGCATTTCGGCCGCATCTTCTACAATCAGGCGACGCTCTCTTCGCTGCGCATCCCGCAGATCGCCGTGGTGATGGGCTCGTGCACGGCGGGCGGCGCCTACGTGCCCGCGATGTCGGACGAGACCATCATCGTCAAGAACCAGGGCACCATCTTCCTCGGCGGGCCCCCTTTGGTGAAAGCGGCCACGGGCGAGGTGGTGAGCGCCGAGGATCTGGGCGGCGGCGACTTGCACGCGCGCAAGTCCGGCGTCGCCGATCATCTGGCGCAGGACGATCATCACGCGCTCTCGCTGGCCAGGCGCATCGTCGCCAATCTCAATACCCGCAAGGATGTTGATATCGCGCTGACGACCCCGCGCGATCCCTTGTACGACGCCGCCGAACTCGACGGCCTGGTGCCGGTCGATCTCAAGAAGCAGTACGACATCCGCGACGTCATCGCGCGGCTGGTGGACGGTTCCGAGTTCGATGAGTTCAAGGCACTCTACGGCACCACGCTGATCTGCGGCTTTGCCCGCATCCACGGCATGCCGGTCGGCATTCTCGGCAACAACGGCATCCTGTTTTCGGAAAGCGCGCTGAAAGGCGCGCACTTCATCGAGCTGTGCTGCCAGCGCCGCATTCCGCTGCTGTTCTTGCAGAACATCGTCGGCTTTATGGTCGGCCGCGATTACGAGGCCGGCGGCATCGCCAAGGACGGCGCCAAACTCGTGACCGCGGTGGCCTGCGCGCAGGTGCCGAAGATCACCGTCATTGTTGGCGGCTCCTACGGCGCCGGCAATTACGGCATGTGCGGTAGAGCTTATTCGCCGCGCTTTTTGTTCACGTGGCCGAATGCGCGCATCTCGGTGATGGGCGGCGAGCAGGCGGCGTCCGTGCTCGCCACCGTCAAGCGCGACAACATCGAGGCCGGCGGCGGCGCCTGGTCGCAGGTCGAGGAAGAAGAATTCAAGGCGCCGATCCGCGACCAGTACGAGGAAGAAGGCAATCCTTACTACGCCACGGCGCGGCTGTGGGACGACGGCATCATCGCGCCGAGCGAGACGCGGCGCGTGCTGGCCTTGGCGTTCAGCGCCGCCCTCAATGCGCCGGTGCCGGAGACGCGGTTCGGGGTGTTCAGGATGTGACGGAGGCGCTGTAGCCCGGATGGAGCCAACGGGTCGGCGCGAAGCGCCGCCCGATGACAGGCTCCGCGCAATCCGGGTTGATCTGTCCCCGCGTTCCGCTTCGCTCCACGCGGGCTACAAGTCGGATGTAATATCGTCCCATGCCCTCCGCCTCCAAAAAACCACCCGGCCACGATTGGGAAGTCTTCATCCGCTATCTCGAGGATGGCGATGACGACAGCCTCCAGGTCGAAGGCTGCTGGACGCCGGAGGAGGCGATTGCCAAGGCGCGCGACGAGCTCAACGCTTATGCCAAGAGCGACGACGACAAGGACCAGTTCGAGATCATCGCCGTGGTGCGCGCGGATGCGGAGATTTAGATTTTCTCTCCGTCATGCCCGGCCTTGTGCCGGGCATCCACGCCTTTAAACGGTCGCGGGATGAAGGCATGGATGGCCGGGACAAGCCCGGCCATGACGGATATGCTGCCACCATGAAACACACCTCCGCGCTCATCGTCGGCGCCGGCTCCGGCCTGTCGGCCTCCCTCGCCAAGTTGATGCTGAAGGACGGCATGCAGGTCGCGCTCGCCGCGCGCTCGACCGCCAAGCTCAAAGAGTTCGCGGAAGCGACGGGGGCACGCACCTTCGAGTGTGACGCCGCGCAGGCTTATGACATCGAGAAACTGTTCGACGATCTCGACACCACGAACCTGACGCCTGACGTCGTCGTCTATAATCCGAGCTACCGCGTACGCGGGCCGTTCATCGAGCTCGATCCGGCCGAGGTCGAGAAGACGCTGGCGATCACCGCCTTCGGCGGCTTCCTCGTGGCGCAGCAGGCGGCGCGGCGTATGCTGCCGAAAGGCGAGGGCGCCTTGCTGTTCACCGGCGCCTCGGCCTCGGTGAAGGGCTATGCGCAGTCGGCGCCCTTCGCCA
>JAHCKF010000126.1 GCA_026125925.1 Pseudolabrys sp. | reverse complement strand
CGTCACCTGCTCGCACAAGGAGCAAGGCCCGCTGGTCTATTCGCTGCTGCCCGAGCGCTGGGGCGAGCGTAACCCGGCGCTGTCCACGATCGGCCGTCTCGACAAGGACACTTCCGGGCTGCTGCTGCTCACCGATGACGGCGCCCTGCTGCACCGGATCATCTCGCCGAAGTCCAACATCGCCAAACGCTACGACGTCACCCTCGATCGCGCGCTGCGGGGGGATGAGGCGAAGATATTCGCCGCCGGTACGCTGATGCTCGAGAACGAGGACAAGCCGTTGCTACCGGCGACGTTCGAACCCGTATCGCCGGCGCGCGGTTTCATCACCATCACCGAAGGCCGCTATCACCAGGTGCGGCGCATGTTCGCCGCCGTCGGCAATCACGTCACGGCGCTGAGGCGGGACCGCATCGGCGGGCTGGCGCTACCGGACGATCTGGCGGAGGGTGAGTATCGGATTCTAACTCAGGATGAGTTGGCGAAGGTTTTCTTGTAGCCCGGATGGAGCGAAGCGCAATCCGGGACAGACCTATCCCGGCTTTCAGCCGGGCTACAAGAGCTGGATAACCGCGACGACGACCGCGAGACCCGCCACGACTCCCGCTCCGGCGATCAGCATCTGGCGTCGCTGCCGCTTCGGCCCGTAGACGCCGGCGGCGCGGCGCTCGGCGATCAAAGCCGCGTCGAATTCTGCCGACGACGAATAGGCACAAGCCAGCGCAATTCGCGCCTGCTCGGCATAGGCTTCGAGCGACAGGGCGGCGGCGGCAGGCGAACGGTGTGACGGACTCGACATGCCCAAGCCTAACGCCGGCATGGTTAATCAGGCGTTACCGAAGTTCCGTTGCGGCAGCGGTCTGGCTAAGTCGCCGTCACCGGCTGCGGGCCGCGACGCGCGGCGAACCGGCCGATCCGTCCGTCGGCGCGCTTGTTGCGCTCGAGCCAGCGCGCCCGAGCCGCCTCGCTGCCCGGCTCCTCATCGGCAGCGACGAAGCGGTTACGGCCGCCACTCTTGGCGCGATACAGCGCCTCGTCGGCGCGCAGCAACAATTGATCCAGCGTGGCTTCCGGCCGGTACGTAGTGGCAAGTCCGCTGCTCACGGTCGCACCCACGGCGATGTCGTCGATGACGACGCCGGCATCCTGGAAATTGACGCGCAGACGTTCGGCGACGATGCAGGCATCGTCCATCGCCTCGGGCACCATGGCGACAAATTCCTCGCCGCCGAGCCGGCCGACGACGTCGCTGGCGCGTGTGGATTCCTGCAGTACCCGGGCGAATGTCTTCAGCGCGCTGTCGCCGACGGCATGGCCGAAGCGGTCGTTGATCGACTTGAACTTGTCGAGATCGAACATCAGCAGCGTCACCGGCTCACCCCGTGCGCTCTGCGCGCCGTGCATGCGGCGCGCCGCCTCGAGAAAGGCGCCCCGATTGAGGAGTCCCGTCAGATGATCCGTGGTCGCCGCCTTGCGATAGAAATGAACATGGCGGTCCTTGACCATCAGCAACACGATGATGGCGGTGCCGATGGTGTAGATCATGGTTTCGATAGCGAACACGGTCTGCCAGCGCGTCGCGAACACGTCGGGATACCAGGCGCGCAACCCCAACGGCATCAGGAAGATGCTGGCGTGCAGCAGCGGCACGGCGACCGCTGCGGCACGCGAATAGAGCGATTTGCGCCGCTCGCGACCGAGCTCGAAGGCCATGAAGAAGGTGTAGATCGCCACGATCGTGACGCCGAGCGCGACGCGGTGTGGACTGCCCTCTTCCAGGCCCGGCCACTGCGTCAGCACCAGCCAGGCACCGGCGCCGGCGAAGGAGAAAGTGAGCCGTATCGCGCGGCCGTGAAACAGCCGCAGGCCGTTCCAGAACATGCCGCAGGCGACGAAGATCAGCGCCTGAGCGTAGACCGGCGGCACATCGACGATTTGTTCGGACGCGCTCCACAAGGTGATCGAGGCCGCGCCGATCAGATAGGCAGATCCCCACCAGGCCAGCGCCGTGATGTCGCGCTGCTGCACCCAGTTGATGATCAGGAAAATCCCGAGAAAACCGGCGATACAAACGGTGGCGAAGATCAGGGTCGGAAAGTCGAGAGCGGCCGCTTGAGTCATTGCGTGATGGGGCCTTGGGAGGATAACGGACGTTCACCTTCGCAGCGTTGACGAACGATAACCACGTGCGACCATAGAGGTCAGATGATGCGAAAGGTTTGCGGCCTTCCGCAGGCTTTGACGCAACAGCGGCACGAATTCGATTCAAATTGCCGAGAGGAAATGCGCCTCAGGCGCTAGCGGGCAGCCTGTGCCAGCCCCGCGCCTCGACGTCGTCGGCAATGCCCGACGCCGCCGTGACGACGCGGTTGCGGCCCTTGCCCTTGGCGCGATAGAGCGCACGGTCCGCGGCGGCCATCAGCGCGGCCAGCGTCACGGTGGCCTCGTCCTGCAGCGCCACGCCGATGCTGACGGTCGGCACCACATCATCGGCCTGCTCGGCGGCGGCGAAGGCGGCGCGCACCCGCTCGGCGATGGCCCGGGCCTCGCCGCCATCCTTGACGCGCATGACGGCTCCGAATTCCTCACCGCCGATGCGGCCGAACAGGGCCCCCTCACCCAGCGAGCGGATCGCCGTCGCGGCGAAGTTCATGAGCACTGCGTCGCCGGCGGCGTGACCGAGCCGGTCGTTGATCGACTTGAAATGATCGAGGTCGAACAGCAGCATCGCAAGCACCGTGCCGTCGCTGCGCTGCTGCGCGGCGAGGCGCTGTGCGCCGGCGAGGAAGGCGCGGCGGTTGGCGACGCCCGTGAGCGAATCGACCAGGGCCGCGGTCTTGTGCCGCAGTTCGCTGCGCTCCTTGGTCATGTTGAGCAGCAGGAAGGCCAGCACCACCGCGAACAGCAGCGTGCCGAAGGACAGCGAGGGATAGAGCGCGCTCGCCGTCAAATGATAGGCGCCGGCAGGCTGCGGCAGCATGTAGGTCAGCGGCACGCGCGCGAACATCACGCCGGCATAGACGGCGAGCGTGACGACCGTGGGCCAGCGCGACAGCAGCGGCTCGGCGCGGCCGCGCCAGATCTCGGCGCCGGCGGCAAAGGCAACACCGGCCGCCAGGGCCGACGCGACGATGGTCCGCGCATTGATGTCGGCGACAATGTCCGGAACGGTGCAGGCCGCGAGCCAGAGCGCCGGCGCGATCGCGACCATGACCGGCCGCGTCTCCCGGCCGTCGAACTGACGCGCGCCGAGCCAGATCAGGCCCAGACCGACCAGCACCAGGACATTGGCGAACTGGATCGACAGCCAGTCCGGCACCATCCCGCGCACCGCGACCAGCGCCGTGCCGATGGCGCACAGCAGGAAGGCAAGGCCCCAGGTGACCGGCGCGCGCAGTGCGCGGTTCTGCAAGCCCGCGAACAGGAGCAAGGCGCCGAGCAGCGCGGTGACGAAGACCGTCACCACCGCCAAAGTCGGAATGTCTAGCCGCATCGTCTCATCCCACCTGCCCCTCGTACCCGACTTATGCGGCGAGCGATGTGATGGCAGTTATCACGCACCACTTTTGTGCGCGGCAGCATTGCCGATCGGTAAACGCGATCGGAAGAATGTGCGGACAATCGGCCGCGTCACAAAAAAAGAGCGCACCGAAGTGCGCTCTTTTGATTCGTTCGAAGATGCTGGTCGTTAGCGCTTCGAGAACTGGAACGAACGGCGGGCCTTGGCCTTGCCGTACTTCTTACGCTCGACCACGCGGCTGTCGCGGGTGAGGAAGCCGCCGCGCTTGAGCACGCTGCGGAGATCCGGTTCGAAGTAGGTCATTGCCTTGGCGATGCCGTGACGCACGGCGCCCGCCTGACCCGACAGACCGCCGCCCGACACGGTGCACACCACGTCGAACTGGGTGGCGCGGTTGGCGGCGACAAGCGGCTGGTTGATCAGCATGCGCAGCACCGGACGGGCGAAGAAGGCTTCGATCGTACGGGTGTTGACGGTGATCTTGCCGGAACCCGGCTTGAGCCAGACGCGGGCGACGGCGTTCTTGCGCTTGCCCGTGGCATAAGCGCGGCCCTGCTTGTCGACCTTCTTCTCATAGGTCGGGGCATCCGCGGCGGCCGGCTTGAGCTGCGCCAGGCCTTCCATTGACTGTACGGTCTCGGCCACGATCAGGCACTCCTCACGTTCTTGCGGTTCATCGCGGCGACATCGACGGTCTCGGGCTTCTGCGCCTCATGCGGATGTTCGGCGCCCGGATAGACACGCAGGTTGCCGAACTGCACGCGACCCAGCGGGCCACGCGGCAGCATGCGCTGCACGGCCTTCTCGACGATGCGCTCGGGGAAGCGGCCGTCCATGATCTGCTTGGCCGAACGTTCCTTGATGCCGCCGATGAAGCCGGTGTGGTGGTGGTAGACCTTCTGATCGCGCTTGCGGCCGGTGAACACGACCTTCGACGCGTTGATGATGATGACGTTATCGCCGTCATCGACGTGCGGTGTGTAGGTCGCCTTGTGCTTGCCGCGCAGGCGCATGGCGACGATCGAGGCGAGCCGGCCGACGACGAGCCCGGAGGCGTCGATCAGCAGCCACTTCTTCTCGATGTCGGCGGCTTTGGCCGACTGGGTGGTCTTCATGACAAATCCCGAGAGTGGAAACCGATGGAAAAAGGCGCGGGACAAACCCGCGCCAGCGTGGCCGAGTGTGTAGCGGAGGCGGTGTGCACCGTCAACGGCCCGTGCCGAATATTAGAACAATAAAATCAATGGCTTGCAAGAATGGTATAAAAGTACCATCGTCTAATCACTTCTGTACCGGCAACGAATAGGTCGAGGTGACGTGGGCCACCGGCTCGTCCTCCTCGCCGTCCGTATAGAGCCAGACCTCCCCCACCGCGAGGCGCTTGCCGACCTTCATCAGCTTCGCGTGGGCGATCAGGTCGGCCTGGGCCGGTTTGCGCAGGAAATTGATGTTGAGATTGGTGGTCACCGCCAGCGGCTGCGGCCCGACGGCGGAGAACACCGCGACATACATGGCGAAATCGGCAAGCTCCATCATGGTCGGCCCGGAAATGGTGCCGCCGGGGCGCAGGTGGTCCTCGTGGAACGCCTTGCGCACGCGGATATCGCCGAAATTGACCCGCTCAATGGACAGGCCGCTGCCCGGGTAGAACGCCTGCGGGAATTCCTTCTCCAGCAGCACGCCGATTTCCTCGGCGCTCATCAGCGACGGACGCATGTATCTGGCCCCCACCTGTCATGGCCGGGCTTGACCCGGCCATCCCGATCATAAGGCACAACGCATCGGCAACGTGTCAAATGCCTTGCGTCCCTAAGCGGGATCGCCGGGTCAAGCCCGGCGATGACAATTGAGAGGCACCCGATCGCTCACCCCTTCCCATACACCTCGCGCAGTTCGTCCTTGGCCTTTTGCAGCCTGGCCTTGCGGGTCTTGGACAGGCCCTTGCCGGCGCGGTTGATGTAGAAGGTCAGCATCGACATCGCCGAGCGGTACGGGTCGGATTTGCGCCGCTTGCTGCGGTCGGCGGAGCGCTTGAGCGACAACGCGATCTTGCGCGGCGTCGATTTGGTGAACACGCCCTCTTCCAGGGTCAGCGCGTCGCTCTCACGTGTGACACGCTGCGACCAGCGCCGTGCGCCGCGTGCTTTGCTCTTGGAATTCGATTTGCGGCGCCGCGCCGTCGAGGACTTGTGCGACGTCTTGTGGGTTGTCTTGTGCGATACCTTACGGATCTTTGCGGTTCTCGCCATGGCCAGTTCCTCCGTCTGATCAACGCGATCTGCCAGTACCCTGTTCCGCCGCGCCTTTGCAGGCCGGGCCTCATGAGACTATCTTGAGTATACCGCCGAACCGGGAACCCCGCGATGAATGTTGAGACCGCCCGCGCCATCGACAAGACCGCCGTGCTGCTGATCGAGCGCGATGGCCCCATTGCCATCCTGACGCTGAACCGGCCGCAGGCGCGCAACTCGCTGTCCGAAGGTCTGCTGATCGCGCTCTCCGAGGCGTGGACGGCCATCGCCGCAGACAATACGATCCGCGCTGTGGTGCTGACCGCGAACGGGCCCGCCTTCTCTGCCGGCCACGACATGAAGGAACTGACGGCGCGCCGCGCCGACGCCGACGGCGGCCGCGCCTATTTCCATCAGATCATGACCATCTGCAGCGGCATGATGCAGCAGATCGTCAACCTGCCGAAGCCGGTCATCGCCGCCGTGCAGGGCGTCGCCACCGCCGCCGGCTGCCAGCTCGTGGCAAGCTGCGATCTCGCCATCGCTTCGGACGCCGCGAAGTTCGCGACGCCCGGCGTCGATATCGGCCTGTTCTGCTCGACGCCGATGGTGGCGCTGTCGCGCAACGTGTCGCGCAAGCACGCCATGGAAATGCTGCTGACCGGCGACATGGTGCCGGCGGCAAGAGCCGCCGAGATCGGCCTCGTCAACCGCGTCGTCCCCGCCGGTAGCGAACGCGCCGAAGCGCTCGCCCTCGCCAAACAGATCGCGTCGAAGTCGTCCTACACGTTGAAGATTGGCAAGGAAGCCTTCTACGCACAGGCGGAGATGGGCCTGTCGGCGGCCTATTCCTACGCGTCCGAAGTGATGACCGAGAACATGATGGCGCGCGATGCCGAGGAAGGCATCTGCGCCTTCATCGAAAAGCGTAAACCCACATGGGAGGACCGCTGATGACCGCGCTCGCACTCAATCTCCGACTTGATCGTACCACGCTGATGCGCGGCGCCTTCGCCGGCATCGCCTGGGGTCTGATCATGACCGCCGCCCTGCTCGGCATGGCTTATGCGGATTGCGGCCTCACCTGCGATCTCGACGTCGCGACGACGACGGCGCTCAGCGTCGCCACCGGTCTCGTCGCCATCGGGCCGCTGGCCCTGCTCGGCCGCCGGCCCGGGCGCTGAGGCGATCCGGCCAAATTTCTTCAATTGCGCAAGCGGCGGGATTCGGGTGGTTATGAGCGCCATCGGAATCGGCCGCAGCAGGAGAGGAAAATCATGACCCGGACCGTTCTCGCCGCCCTCGTCTTCACGAGCTTCGCTTTCAGCGCCGCCTCGGCGCAGGAATTCAGCGCGCAACAGCGCGTGGCCTGCAAGGGCGATTACGACCAGTTCTGCAAGGGCACCATGCCGGGTGGCGGCCGTGTGCTGGCCTGCCTGTCGAAGAACAACGACAAGCTGTCGGCTGCCTGCAAGAAGGTCGTCGCCGACGCCAAGAAATAGGCTTTGCCGCCGTTCACGGCGGCTTGATCCGGGCCGCTCTTTGCGTCGCCGCACTTCGTGCCTAACTATGGCACCCTTGCGGGACCGGAGGGCGGCCTTTCCATGAACAATGCCTCGATCGTCTTCACACCCGCCGTGCAGCAGGCGCAGGCCGAGCGCGGCTCGGCGCGGGCCTACGCGCAGCGCGTCGAGGAAGGCTTTCCGGACCGCGTGACGCCGGAGCTCGCCGCCTTCATCGCCGAGCAGGACACGGCGTTCCTCGCCACCGCCACCAAAGACGGCGCACCCTACATCCAGCACCGCGGCGGGCCGAAGGGCTTCATCAAGGTCATTGACGACAGGACGCTCGGCTTTGCCGACTATCGCGGCAACCGCCAGTACATCACGCTCGCCAATCTGAGCGAGAACGACCGCGCCTATCTGTTCCTGCTCGATCCGGCGCGCCGCCAGCGCATCAAGCTCTGGGGCCATGCCCGCGTTGTCGAGAACGATGCGGCGCTGGTCGAGAAGCTGTTTGACGCCGGTTACAAAGCCAAGCCTGAGCGCGCCATCCTGTTCACGGTGGACGCCTGGGACGTGAATTGCTCGCAGCACATCGTCACGCGCTTCACGGAAACCGAGATCGCCGAAGCGATGGGCGGCGTTAGCCGCAAGATCGCCGAACTGGAGGCCGAGAACGCGCGGCTCAGGGCGCTGTTGGCGGAGCGCGGCGAAAACGGGTAAGCATCTCGTCCATGAACCACGACTCCTACCCCGACGCGTATATCCGCGGCATCCTCAACACCGTGAAGACCATCGCCATGGTCGGCTTTTCGCCGAACACCGCGCGGCCGAGCTATTTCGCCTTCAAGTATCTCATCGAGCGCGGCTTCAAGGTGATCCCGATCAACCCGGGTCACGCCGGCAAGGAATTCCTCGGCCAGAAATGTTACGCCACGCTCGCGGACGTGCCGGATCCGATCGACATGGTCGACATTTTTCGCGCGCCGCAATTCGTGCTGCCGATCGTCGAGGAAGCGCTCAAGCTGACGCCGAAGCCGCAGGTGATCTGGCTGCAACTCACCATCCGCAATGACGAGGCGGCGACGCTGGCCGAAGCGGCCGGCCTCAAGGTGGTGATGGATCGCTGCCCCAAGATCGAATATGGCCGGCTGTCCTCGGAAATCTCGTGGATGGGCATCAACTCGCGCACCTTGTCCAACAAGCGCGCGCAGAATCTCGGCGGCGGCTTCCAGCGCATGGGGCTCAACCAGGCCGGCGGGAAAAAGAACGACTAAACGGCCAGCCGACGCTGAAACGATTTCCCCCCGGCAATACCATTAAGGGCATTTTGGCCTCATTCGGGGGCCGCCTTGACGCCCGGCCCATCGCCCCCGTTTAATCCCGCCCAATTCGCCGGCGCGGACGCCGGCCGCACCCGAAACA
>JAHCKF010000125.1 GCA_026125925.1 Pseudolabrys sp. | reverse complement strand
GGGTCGACTCCTCGCTGGTGCTGGCCTTTGCCCGCATCGAAAGCCGTTTCCAGGTGTCCGCGACCTCGCCGGTGGGCGCGCGCGGCCTGATGCAGATCATGCCCGGCACCGCGGCCTACATCAGCGGCGACGACGGCTACCTGGGGGCCAAGCGCAACCTGCTCAACGATCCCAGGGTCGCGCTCTCGCTGGCGCAGGATTACATCCGCCACCTCCTTGATACCGACGACATCGATGGCAACCTCTTCTTCGTCCTGGCGGCCTACAACGGCGGCCCGGGCAACCTGAGGAAATGGCTCGATGCCGGCGTCGGGATCGACGACCCGCTGCTGTTCATCGAGACGATCCCCTCGCGGGAGACACGCTTCTTCGTCGAGCGGGTGATGGCGAGCTACTGGATGTACCGCCTGCGCCTGGGCGACCGGACGCCCTCCCTCGACATGGTCGCCTCGGGTTCCTGGCCGCTCTATGCAGACGAGGAGACGACGACCCTTGCCCGGAATTGACGAGTCCAAGCCCTTCCTTCCCGTCCAGATCGCCGTTCTCACCGTCTCCGACACCCGCACGGAAGCCGACGACCGCTCCGGCCGGACCCTGGTCGAGCGTATCGAGGCGGCGGGCCACAGGGTCGCCGAGAAGAAGATCGTCGAGGACGATGCCGACCGGATCGAGGCCGAGCTGCGCCGCTGGATCGCCGACCCCGAGGTCGACGTGGTGATCGCCACCGGCGGCACCGGGGTCACCGGCCGCGACGTCACGCCCGAGGCGGTCGAGCCGTTGTTCGAGAAGCGCATGGAGGCGTTCTCGACCTTGTTCACGATGGTGAGCTATCCGAAGATCGGCACCTCGGCGATCCAGACCCGCGCCACCGCCGGCGTCGCCAATTCGACCTACATCTTCTGTGTGCCGGGTTCGCCCGGTGCCTGCAAGGACGCCTGGGACGAGATCCTCGTGCACCAGCTCGACTACCGCTACCGGCCGTGCAATTTCGTCGAGATACTGCCGCGGCTCGATGAGCATCTGCGGCGTGAGAAGGCGAAAGGCGCGACCACCTAGATCGTCATCCTGAGGTGCGAGCCGCGTCAGCGGCGAGCCTCGAAGGATGGCAGCCCGGGATTCGCGGGCCGTCGCCCTTCGAGGCTCGGCCTGACGGCCGAGCACCTCAGGGTGACGGATCAGAACACCATATCCCACATCTCGGACACCACCTTCTGGCCGAAACTCGTCTTGGTCTCGCTCGAGGTCAGCGTGAAGCCGCGCCTGGCGTAGCAACGCCGTGCCGCTTTCAGGCAATCGTGAGTCCACAAGGTCATCTTCTTGTAGCCTTTGGCGCGGGCGAAGGCGATGCATTCGTCGGTGAGGCGCTGGCCGAGGCCGAGGCCGCGCGCTTGCGGCGCCACGATCAGCAGGCGCAGCCGCGCTGTATCCGGCTGTTCGTCCTTCACCACCATGACGCAGCCGACCGGCGCGCCGTTCATCTCGGCGATCCAGCAGCGCTCCTTCTGCGGATCGAAGTTCTTGACGAAATCCGCGACGATCTGCGCCACCAGGCCCTCGAAGCTGCGGTCCCAGTTGTATTCCTGCGAATAGACGCGGCCGTGCTCGGCGATAATCCAGCCGTAATCGCCCGGGATCGGCTCGCGCAGGGTGACGTCGCGCACGGCACCCGCGCCGGCGTCGTTCTTTTCCAGCAGCCGCTCGATCGTATGCATGGCATTCACCAGTTCGGTCTGCTCGTTTTCACTGAGGTTCGACAGCATCGCCGCCACGTCATCCTGCGAGCGTTGCTCGGCGGGCGCGAAGAACTTGCGGCCCTGCGCGGTGAGCGACACATGGCTCTGCCGCGCGTCGTTCTTCGAGGTGGTGCGCTTGACCAGACCGCGCTTCTCGAAATTGCGTAGCACCCGCGACAGGTAGCCGGCGTCGAGATCGAGCGCGCGGCCGATGTCGCTGGCGGTCGGATTATCGATGCTCGGATGCGCCAGTTCGTGCAGCACGCGCATTTCGCCGAGCGAGTAGGGCGTGTCGAGGTAGGTCTTGCGCAGGAGGCCGATCTGCCGCGTGTAGAAGCGGCTGAAGCGGCGCACCGCATCGACGCGGCCTGCGGGCGGTGCGGGGGCGGTAGATTTTTTCGCTGAAGCCTGGGTGGTCGCACTCATGGGATGAGCGTCGGCCGATTAGTTGACAAAGTCAAGTATCGATCAGGCGACGGTTCGCGCGCTCGCTCCCAGCAAAGCGAGGCGGCGCCGGCCGATCTTGCGCAGGATGGCGGCTTCGGCCCCCGCCCCGGCTGGATGACCGCCGATGGCATCGTAGAGGCTGCGCGCGATCAGCAGGCCCTGGGCGGAGCGGTCGCCGCCGCCGAACATGGCCTGCAGCACGGCGAGGAGTTCGCGCAGGCCGGGGCTGGCCTGGTCCGAAGTGGCCCGGAATATCGCGGCGCGCGGCGAATTCTCGCCGAACGCCGCCGCCTGCATGAAGCTCTCCGCCGCCGCCATCCAGCCCGGCTCCGGAACGAGTCCGGCGCGCATGAACATCAGCCAGGGCGTCCTGGTGGAACGGGCCGCGTCCCGGAGGCGGGCTCCCAGATCGCCCTCGGCGATCATGAAGCGGCAGCCAGCAATATCAGCGACTTCCGCCGTGGCGTCCCCGGAGCCGGCGTCCGCCACCACGACCTCGGTGACCAGTCCTGACATTGCTCCCGGTACCAGCGCCGACAACGTCGGCACCAGGGTGCGCTCCGATTCGTGAGTGGCGACGATGACGCTGAGCATGGACCCCGGTGGAACTGAACCCCTCTAGCTACGGTTGCTACCACATCATGTGCGGACGGTAACCCGCCCCACGACATCCCGGGCGGCTCAGCGGTTCAGTGGTTTCTTTGTAGAATGTTCTTGTTATGTTCACATTTCGCCACTAGGTAAGAGCCATGGCTCACTCCAATGCAGCCTTCAAACGCCCGCCGGCGACGACCGATCGGAACGCCATTCCCGATCCCGTAACGGAGCTGCCCTCCGCGCCGGCGGGCGTTCGCGTTGATGATCTGACCGGCCTGCTCGGCGTTGTCGTCGATCACGAGCGCCGCAAAGGCCGCGGCGCGCAGTCGAACGCTTCGGGGCGCTTCGAGCCGCATGCGCGCATCGCCTTCGACGACGGCTGGCGTTCCCTTGAGGACCTGCCGCCGTTCAAGACCACGGTGCAGGTCGATCAGACCCGCAAGATCATCACCCGCAACCAGTCGCCGGACATCGGTTTCGACCGCTCGATCAATCCGTATCGCGGCTGCGAGCACGGCTGCGTCTACTGTTTCGCCCGGCCGACGCATGCCTATCTTGGCCTGTCGCCGGGGCTGGACTTCGAATCCAAGCTGTTCGTCAAGCCGGACGCTGCCGCGCTGCTGGAGAAGGAACTCGGTGCCGCGAATTATTCGCCACGCACCATCGCCATCGGCACCAACACCGATCCTTATCAGCCCATCGAGCGCCGTTATAAGGTGATGCGGCGCATTCTTGAAACGCTCGACAAGGCCGGGCATCCGGTCGGTATCGTCACCAAATCGGCGCTGGTCACTCGCGATCTCGATATTTTGGCCCGGATGGCCGAGCGTAACCTCGCCAAGGTGGCGCTGTCGGTGACGACGCTCGACCCGGAACTGGCGCGCAAGATGGAGCCCCGCGCCTCCGCGCCGATGAAGCGGCTCGAGGCCTTGCGGCAACTGGCGCAGGCCGGCGTGCCGGCGACGGTCATGGTCGCGCCGATCATCCCGGCGCTCAACGATTCGGAGATCGAGCGTATCCTCGATGCCGCCGCCGCCGCCGGCGTCAAGGAAGCCGGCTACGTCATGCTGCGGCTGCCGCTCGAGGTGCGAGACCTGTTCCGCGAGTGGCTGGAAGCGAATTATCCGGACCGCGCCGGTCACGTGTTCAAACTGGTGCGCGAGATGCGCGGCGGCAAGGATTACGACTCGGAGTGGGGCGCGCGCATGAAAGGCAAGGGGCCTTATGCCTGGCTGATCGGCCGCCGCTTCGAGCTCGCCTGCGAGAAGCTCGGTCTCAACGAGACCAAGCGCCAGCTAACCACCGAGCACTTCAAGCATCCGGTGCCGGAAAGCGCGCAGATGAGTTTGTTTTAGGAAGAGCCTGTCATTCCGGGCCCGGCCCTTCGGGCCGTCCCGGAATGACAGCTCTTGCCAATCCCCGTTTTTCACCGCGCCACCCGAATAGGGTTGAAAGCTACGCCTGATCGGGCGTAACCGTTCGGCCATGGTGGCGAAAGCAAAGCCAAAGGCGAAATCGGCCACGGCAGCGAAGGGCAAGGCGAAAGCCAAGCCCGATGCGCCGGCGCGCCTGGCGCTCGCCGAGCCGATCCTGAAGCCGACGTTCCGGCGCGAGCGCCGCGCCTTGAAGGCCGGCATCTTTCCGGTTGCCGGCTGCGACGAAGCCGGCCGCGGTCCGCTCGCCGGTCCGGTGGTCTCGGCCGCCGTCATCCTCGATCCCGACCGCATTCCGCGCGGTCTCAACGATTCCAAGAAGCTCGACGCCGAGGCGCGCGAGAAACTCTATGAGAAGATCTGCGCCACCGCGCATGTCTCGGTGGTGTTCGGTGCCGTGGACCGCATCGACCGCGACAATATCCTGCGCGCCTCGCTCTGGGCCTCGGCGCGCGCCGTGAAGGCACTGCCGATCCGGCCGAAGCTCGTCTTCATGGACGGCAACACGAAGATCGATTGCGGCTGCGATTGCGAAGCCGTGGTCTCAGGCGACGCGCTGGTGCTGTCGGTGGCGGCGGCATCCATCGTCGCCAAGGTGACGCGCGATCGCTACATGACGCGGCTCGCCGAAGCCTATCCGGGTTACGGCTTCGAGCGTCACATGGGCTACAGCGTGCCCGAGCATTTCCGCGCGCTGCAGGCGCTCGGCCCGACGCCGCATCACCGCAAGTCCTTCGCCCCGGTCGCCGCGCGCTTTGCCGCGATGGGCGAGCGCATCGAGGATGTGCCGGAGGAGGCGCTGGCAGCCGTGTTGCCACTTTAGGCGGCGTTCTTTATTGATTTGCTTGCTTATCCCTCTCCGTCTTCGGGGAGGGATCAAAACGAGCGCCATGCACCACGTCTCCCTGATCATCGAATTCCTGCGCGGCCGGCCCAAGGTGGTGTTCTGGGCCGTAGCGCTGACGCAGGCGCTGTTGTGGACGGTGATCCCGGCGGTGTTCTACGCGGCGCCGCCGGGCGACGTGCCCCTGATCCTGGCCATCGGTCATGAATTCCTGCTCGGCAGCTATCTCGGGCCGCCGCTCGCGTTCTGGGCCGCCGAGATCGCGTTCCGCGCCGCCGGCGTGCTCGGCCTCTACGCGCTGTCGCAGGCCTGCATCGTCGTCACCTTGTGGGCGATTTTCGCGCTCGGCCGCTCGGTGGTCGGCACCCGCCATGCCGTGCTCGGCATCCTGCTGATGGTCGGCATCGCCGCCTTCACGGTGCCGAGCCCGGACTTCGGCCCGGCGGTGCTGGCGATGCCGTTCTGGGCGCTGGCGCTGATGCATTACTGGCGCGCGGTGGGCGAGGAAAAGCGCGGCAACTGGTTCCTGCTCGGCGTCTATCTTGGCCTGTTGCTGCTGACGCATTACATCGGCGTCGTTCTGATCGCGCTGCTGATCGTTTTCACGCCGCTGACGGCGCGCGGCCGCCGCGCGCTCGCGCATCCGGAGCCGTGGCTGGCAATCCTGCTGCTGGGAATCGTCATCGCGCCGCACGCCGCCTGGCTCTACAAGTCGCACGCGCTGGTGTTCGAGGCGTTCAACGAGGCGGCGGGCCGCGCTTCGGCGCTGTGGCTTTTCGGCGCCATCGTCGCGGTTCATCTCGGCTTGCTGTTGCTCGCTTACCTCGCCAGCGGCTTCCCGCGCCGCCGCGGCGAGCGCGCGCCGGAGATCGACCGCAGCCCGGTCGAGCCGGCGGCGCGCGCCTTCGTCTATTTCTTCGCGCTGGCGCCGGCCGTTGTCGCCGTCGCGCTGGTGGCGCTGGGCGAGCGCGTGCCGCAACTGGCGGCGCTGACGTCGTTCGGCTCGCTGGCGACGCTCGCGGCCTTGGCGCCGCTGGTCGTCATGTCTGGCCTTGCCGTCGTGCTCGCCGCCGGCAACCGGGTGCTGATCTATCGCGAGGCGCTGGTGTCGTCGTCGTGGCTGGCGCTGCTGGTCGCGCCGCCGGTCATCGTCGTGCTCAGCCTGATCGTGGTGCCGTGGACGTTCGCCAAGGACAACCGCATCGCGCAGCCGGCCGTCGCCGAGGCGCAGTTCTTCGCCGACAGTTACCAGCGCCGCACCGGCACGCCGATGAAATATGTCAGCGGCGACGCGCGGCTCGCGCCATTGATCGCCATGATGGCGCCGAGCGGTCCCGAAGGCCGGCCGCATGTGTTCTTCGCCTGGGCGCCGCAGCGCAGCCCGTGGGCCACCGTCGATGACGTCGCGACACACGGCGGCGTGCTGGTCTGGCCGGCGCAGGACAGCAACGCCGTGCCGGCGGATTTACGCACGCAGTTTCCGACACTGGTGCCCGAATTGCCGCGCTCGTTCTCGCGCGCAGTGCAGGGCAGGCTGCCCCTGATCCGCATCGGCTGGTCGGTGCTGCGTCCGCAGGCTCAGCAGTAACGCCTGCGGTTAGTGGTACGTCTCCCCTGCATGCACCTTGCCGCGGAATAGCCAATACACCAGCACGACGTAGCCGATCACCATCGGCAGCAGGAACAGCGTGCCGATGAGCATGAAGATCTGGCTGCCAGGCGAGGCCGCGGTGTCCCAGATCGTCAGCGACGGCGGCACGATGTAGGGGAAGTTCGAGATCACCAGCCCAATGTAGCCGAGCAGGAACAACGTGATCGAGGCGAGGAACGGCGGCACTTCGCGGCCGCGCTCGATCCACATCCAGCAGGCGAAGGCGACGAGTGCCGTGACCGTCGGCACCGGCCAAAGGAAATAGAAGTTCGGCAGCGAGAACCAGCGCTGCGCGATGCGCGGTTCGGTGAGCGGCGTATAGAGACTGACCGCAGCCATGAAGACGAGCACGGCGATCAGGCAGTAGCGCGCTTGACGCTGCGAGCGCGCTGCGACGTCGGCGTCTGTCTTCATGTGCAGCCAGGTGGTGCCGAGCAAGGCATAGCCGGCGATCAGCGCCAAACCGCAAAGTACCGTGAACGGCGTTGCCCAGTCGAACGGGCCGCCGGCATATTCGCCGTTAACGACGTTGATGCCCTGCACGAGGCCGCCCAGCACCAGGCCCTGCGAGAAGGTGGCGAGCGTCGAGCCGAGCGCGAAGGCGAAACTCCAGCCTTTCTTGCTGTGCGACACGGTGCGGAATTCGAAGGCGACCCCGCGGAACACCAGCGACACCAGCATGATGATGACCGGCAGATACAAAGCCGGCATGATCGCGGCGTAAGCGCGCGGGAAGGCGACGAACAGGCCGACGCCGCCGAGAATCAGCCAGGTCTCGTTGCCGTCCCAGAACGGCGCGACGGTGCGCATCATCTGGTCGCGCTCGGTTTCGCTCTTGGCGAAGGGGAACAGGATGCCGATGCCGAGATCGAAGCCGTCGAGGATGATGTAGAGCGCCACGGCGACGCCGATCAGCGCCGCCCAGATCAGCGGGAGATACATTTCCATGGATTCCATGGCGCGTCTCCTTCCTCAGGTCTCTCTGCCGGGCGATTGCGCCGCCGCGATGGGGTTGCCGGACAGAAAGCCGGCTTCGTGGTCGCCGTGTCCGTCGTCGTCAGGTCCCTGTTTGATCAGCCGGTTCATGTAATAGATGCCGAACGAGAACACGATGCCGTAGGCGACAATGAACAGCGCCAGCGTGCCGAGCACGGTGGCGCCCGGCACCGGCGACACGCCGTCGGCAGTGCGCATGACATTGTAGATCAGCCACGGCTGACGGCCGCTTTCGGTCACCACCCAACCGGCGATCACCGCGACGAAGCCCGCCCACCACGTGTTGGCGACGATGCGCAGGAACCAGCGCGTCTCGAACAGAGTGCCGCGCCACCACAGCAAGGCGCCGAACAGCGCCGCGGCGATCATGTAGAAGCCGAGCCCGACCATGATGCGGAACGAGAAGAACACCGGCAGCAGCGGCGGCCGCTGGTCCGGCGGCACGCTTTTGAGGCCCGGATAGAGCCCCGTCCATGAATGCCTCAGGATCAATGAGCCGGCATTGGGAATGGCAATCGAGTAACGGTTGGTCTCGTTCTTTTCGTCCGGCCAGGCGAACAGCACGAGTTCGCCGGGCTTGGAGCCATCCCAGTGGCCTTCCATCGCCGCGACCTTGATCGGCTGATGTTCGAGCGTGTTGAGCCCGTGCTGGTCGCCGATGAAGAGCTGTAGTGGCGCGAGGATGGCGGCAAGGCCGATGCCCATGCGCAGCATGGTGCGGCCTTCGCGCAGATGCCGCTTTTCGAGCAGGAAGCGCGCGCCGACGCCGAGCACGACGAAAGCCGTGGTCAAGTAGGCGGCATTGAGCATGTGCGCGAAGCGGTAGGGGAAGCTGGGATTGAATATGACCTTCAGCCAGTCGACCGGAACGGCGACGCCGTTCTGGATGGCGTAGCCCGCGGGCGTCTGCATCCAGCTATTGGCAGACAGGATCCAAAACGCCGAACTCATGGTGCCGAAAGCGACGACCGCGGCCGACAGCACATAGAGCCAGGGCGGCACCTTGTTGAAGCCGAACAGCAGGATGCCGAGAAACG
>JAHCKF010000124.1 GCA_026125925.1 Pseudolabrys sp. | reverse complement strand
CGGTGCGCCACGTCGCGCCGCACATGATCGGCCAGAAGAGCGGCAAGATCATCAACATCGCCTCCGGCACGCCCTACAAGGGCATTCCGCGCATGCTGCCTTATGTCGCCTCAAAAGGCGCCATCATCGCCTTCACCCGGGCGCTGTCGCGCGAACTGGGCGAGCACAATATCTGCGTCAACACGCTCTCGCCCGGCTTGATCCTGTCCGATACCGGGCTGACCAACACAGCCCATATCGAGGAGGAGCGGGTCAAGATCCGTAACACGCGCGCCTTCAAGCGCGACGCCTATCCGGAGGATCTCCTCGGCGCGCTGGTGTTCCTTGCCTCCGACGACAGCAATTTCGTCACCGGCCAGTCGCTGGTCGTGGACGGCGGCTCTGTGAACAACTGAGCGGGCCGGAATTATCGTTCCGCGCATGGCCGACCGCGGCTCGTGGCATGTTCCGCGCGCCCCCCAGGTGCGCTATAAAGCCTCCCAAAACCGGAACATCCGGCGGAGCATTCCGCCGCAAGGGAGTGAAGCCATGGCGATGACAACCGAGGCCAAACCGGATGCCAAGCACAATATCCAGGGGTCGCGGCAGGCCTATTACGAGAAGATCCGCAGCCACAACCTGGCGCCGCTCTGGGAGGTGCTTAAGGGCCTGGTGACGCCGGAGCCGAAGACGCAGATGGTGCCGGCGCTGTGGAAATTCCCGCAGGTCGAGAAATACATGCTGGAGGCCGGCGACGTCATCACCGCCGAGGAGGCCGAGCGCCGCGTGCTGGTGCTGGAGAACCCCGGCGAGCCCGGCAAGTCCAAGATCACCAATTCGCTGTTCGCCGGCATCCAGCTCATCATGCCGGGCGAGATCGCCGAGGCGCATCAGCACGTCGCCTCTGCCATCCGCTTCGTCCTCAAGGGCAAGGGCGCGTACACCGCGGTGGAGGGCGAGAAGTCATCGATGGAACACGGCGACTTCATCATCACCGCCAACTGGGCGCCGCACGATCACGGCAATCCCGGAAGTGAGCCGGTGATGTGGCTCGACGTGCTCGACATGCACATCGTCAACCACTTCCAGACCTCGTTCGCAAACCACTTCGACGAGAAGATGCAGAACGTCAATCACGAGGACGGCGACTCGTTCGAGCGCTTCGCCACCGGCGTGTTGCCGGACGGCATGCCCGCCGTGGCCAACCGCACGCCGGTGATTAATTATCCGTACCGCAAGATGAAGCCGATCCTCGATCGCATGAAGAAGACCGGCGACGTCGACAAGCGCCATGGCGCGCGCGTGCGCTACGCCAACCCGATCAATGGCGGCCCGGTGCTGCCGACCATGGGCGCGCATCTGGCGCTGCTGCCCAAGGGCTTCAAGGGTGAGCCCTACCGCTCGACCGATGGCACGGTATTCTGTGTCGCCGAGGGCGAGGGGCGCACCATGATCGACGGCCAGCCGTTCGACTGGGGCGTCAACGATGTCTTCGTGGTGCCGCCGTGGAAGCGCTACAGCCATGAGGTCACGGGCAACGGCGACGCCGTCCTGTTCTCGATCTCGGACCGCCCGGCACAGGAGTCGCTCGGCATCTGGCGGGAGGGGAATTGAACTCCCTTCTTCCCTCGCCCCGCTTGCGGGGAGAGGGTGGCGAGCGCCGGCAGGCGCGAGCCGGGTGAGGGGGCGTCTGCGGCAAAGCTTTGCCTTGCCCCTCACCCGATCCGCCTTCGCTATCGCTTTGGCGGCATAGCCGAGGCTTTGCCTCGGCGTACTTTGGTTGAAGAACGGCCGCCGAAGGCGGCCTATGCTCTCCCCGCAAGCGGGGAGAGGTGAAGACGAGTTACGGCGCCGCCGCCTGCGGCGCCGTTTGCTTGTTGGCGCGGCCCTGCAGCCAGTTGAAGCCCAGCAGCGCGATCGAGCCGGCGAGCCCGGCGATATCGAGCCATTGCGCGCCGGGGAAAACGCTCGGCGGAATGAGGATTGCGACGGCCGCGATGCCGAAGGCGACGCGGAGCGCCGTCGACATCGGCGCGAACATGAAGCCGACGATGCCGGCGGTGCCGACGACGATGCCGAGAACGTTGCGGGCCAGGTTCCAGGCGATCACCGCCCAGGGGCCATTCATCAGCAAGGACGGTTCGGTGACGAACAGGAACGGGATGAAGAACGTGCTCCAGCCGACCACCACCGCCATCCATCCGGCGTTCCAACCCGGTACGCGCGCGATGTTGGCCGCCGCATAGGCGGCGATCGCCACCGGCGGCGTGATCATCGACAGCATGCCGAAATACATCACGAACATATGCGCCGCCATCGGCGATACGCCGAGCTTGATGATCGACGGCGCCAGGAGCGAGGCGGTAAGCACATAGACGCTGACCGTCGGCATGCCCATGCCGAGAATGATGGAGATGACCGCCGTCAGCAGCAGCAGCACGAACAGGTTCTGACCGGCCAGCTCAATGAGCTGCAGCGTCAGTCCGAAGGAAATGCCGGAGATGTTGAGGGCGCCGACCACCATGCCGGCGGCGGCGCCGATCAGGATGATGTCGAGGGCGGCGCGGCCGGTGTCGAGGATGGCGCGCAGCATCTCCAGCGGCGTCACCCGCTTGCCGCGATAGCCGAACATGAGCGACAGCACGATCAGGATCGCGGTCGCGTAGATCGCCGCGCGCTCGATCGGGATCTGGAACACCTCGGGCCAGGCCAAAGTGGCGATCAGGAAGATCAGCGGAATCGGAAAATGCCAGCCCGATTTCAGAACCGTGGTGAAGGCCGGGATCTCGGCGACCTGCGCCGCGCCGATCTTGTGCTTGGCCGCCTCGAGATCGACATGCACGAACAGCGCGATGTAATAGAGCAGCGCCGGGATCACGGCGGCGAGCGCCACGGCGCCGTAGGGCACCTGAAGAAACTCCGCCATCAGAAAGGCGGCGGCGCCCATCACAGGCGGCATCAACTGGCCGCCGGTCGAGCCGACCGCCTCGATCGCTGCGGCGCGGGTGCGCGAGAAGCCCGAGCGGGACATCAGCGGAATGGTGACGATGCCGACGGCCATGACGTTCGACACGGCCGCGCCCGAGATCAGGCCGAACAGGCCGGAGCCGACGACGGCGATCTTCGCGGCGCCGCCGCGGAAGCTGCCCATGCCGGACATGGCGAGGTCGGCGAAATAAGCGGCGCCCCCGGTGCGGCCGAGCACCTGGCCCATCAGCGTGAACGGCACGACGATCAACACCGCGACCGACAGGATATTGCCGATGATGGCGTTGGTATCGAGGCCGTAATAGACCAGCAGCCGTTCCGGTGAGACGGTGCGCGTGGCGAAATCGCCCGGCATATGGGGGCCGATGAAGACATAGGCCGAGATGATGAGAATGATGACGATCAGCACGGCGCCGGCCGAGCGGCGCGTCGCTTCCAGAACCAGCAGAACCAGTACGGCGCTGCCGATAATGCCTTCGACCGGCAGCAGCGCGATCGACAGCGTCAGTTCCTCGTAGCGGACTGCGATATAGCCGCAGATGACGAGCGCCAGCGCGGCGCCGGTCCAGCCAAAGACAGCGTGCTTAAAGCGGGCATTGATGAAGGACAGCGCCAGCGCCAGGCCAAGGCACACCGCCAGCAGTTGCTCGGTATACAGCGACAGGCCAAGAAATTTGCGCGGCAGGTCGAGCACCCAGCCGACGACGCAGGCGAGCAGCAGGGCCTGGAGAATGTCGGTCGCCCAGCGCGTCGCGGCCGAAGCGGCCGGCGCCGGGCCGGCCGCTTCGTCGATAGCGTGATTTTCACTCACCTTGCGGCGCTCACTCGACCTTCATCGCTTCGATCTTGTGATCCTTGAAATACTTCAAGGCGCCGGGGTGATAAGGGATGTTGTAGCTCTTGTAGAGCTTCTTGGCGTCGAAGTCGCGCAAGGCCGGCTGCACCGCGACGAGGTCGGCCTTGTTGGCCTGCATGACCTCGATCATCTTGTAGACGACCTCGTCCTTCACCTTGGCGTTGGTCAGCAGCATGTTGTCCCAGGTATAGACATCCATCGGCTGCTCGACGCCGACGAAGAACGGCGAGGGCACGGCCGGCGTGAGATAGCCTTCCGGCACGATCTTCTGCGCCGCGGCCATGCCGGATTTGGGGATGGTCAGCGCGCGGATGCCGCCCACTGTGGCGTCGACCTCGCGCACCTTGGCGGCGCCGAAGGCGAAGAAGAACATGTCGGCCGCGCCGTTGGCGAAGTCTTCGGCGCCGCGCACGACGTTCGGCACCAGCACCGGCTTGACGTCGGCCTCGGTGAGGCCGCCGGTGGCGAGAATCGCCTTCACCAGCGGGTCGATGGTGCGCATCGCCGAGAAGCCGAGCACCACGCGCTTTCCTTTCAGGTCCGCGATGGTCTTCATCGGCGAATCCTTGCGCACCCAGAAGGCGCCGCGCAGCGAGTGCAGCGAGCCGACGACGCGCAGATCCGGATAGGCCTTCACGGCGGTTTCCGTCTCGAAGATGTTGGCGATGCCGAGATCGCCTTCGCCCCGGGCGAGCAGCGGCAGCAGCGTGGTTTCGCCGGCGGTCGGCTGCACCAGCATGTTCATGCCGCCCTTTTCCTTGAGCACCTTGGCGATGGCCGAGGCGGTGGTATGGCTCAACGTGCCGGCGGGCATGCTGTAGATGCCATAGGCCTGCGACCAGGCGGCGGTGGCCGTGAGCGTCAGCGCAGCGAGCGCGCCGAGCGCGGTGCGCCCGGCATGAGACAGGTTGAGCATGAACAAATCCTCCCTTTTTTGTCCGGTCCGTCAGATTCGGCAGGGCCGAAGGCCGGATTTTCTAAAATCATTGGCCGTAGCGTATGTCGCCCGCGGCGTGAATGCAAAGCGCGGGAAGCGGTTGCCTGTGTCTGGGGCGGCGAGGCCTGGTCGGGGCGGTGCCTGAATTCGCCGGGAGCGGGACGCTGCCCATCGCCGACGAGTGCGGGTCGCGACGGCGGGATTGAGCCGGCCGGACATCGCCACTCATCTGGGCTAAGCCGGGCGCGTCATCGCGTTGAAACGAATCCGGAAACGCTGCACGACCGCTAGCCCCGGACACGATGACGGTAAATCTGCGCTCTCAGATTTTGCTAATCCTGTTTATCGACGCGCTCAATCGTCCGGTAATTCATCCCCTTCATTCTGACATGACAGGTCGACTCGGTGCGGCATCGCAGATGTCCCCGGGCTGGATGTTTATAGAAGTGGTGAAGCCGAATATCGGTGGCGACGGGGCATCCGCCTCTCAAGGCGGCGCATGCCCGCGCGCGACGCGAGGTCGGCCGCGATTGCTCCTGCTATTAGCCCCGCAAGGATAAGCACAATGTCCTTTCTCGCCAATTTTCGCGTCCTGACCAAACTGCTCGCCATCATCATTGCGCTGTCGGCTGCGACGGCGATCGTCACAGTCCTTGCGACCCTAGCGCTCAAATCCCTGAGCGAGGCGACCGACACCATGGAAGTTGCCGCATCGCATGCGCTTGAGGCGGCACATCTGGGCGAGATCGTAACCGCCATCAATCGCGCTGAATATCGCGTCGGTGTTGACCCGCGGCCGGAGAATCGGACCGTCGTCCAGAGCGCCATCGCCGCCCACAGCAAGGAACTGAATGAGCGCATGGCGCGGCTGGAAAAGATTGAGGACGCGCAGACACGGCAGAACCTGTCGGCGGTGCGCGACCTCTGGAAGGCCTACGCGCCGGAACTGGCTCACACCTTCGAGACCGCTGCCTCGATCAAGGATACGAGTATGACCTCGGAACGCGAGCGCCTGCGCGACTCGATCGCGTCGAGTGAGGCGGTTGCCGAGAAACTCCAGAATGCGGCGCAACTGACAGCGGAGCAGCTTTATCTGGTCGTCAAGGCCGACTCGGATCGCGCCAACGAAGAGTACAAACATGTGTCGCGCCTGCTGATCTCCGTGGCCGTCATCGCCATCCTGGTCGGCCTCGGCACCGGCATCGCTATCGGTCAAGCGGGCATCGCCAAGCCGCTGAATGCCGTCGTCGGACCGATCAACACCATCGCCGGCGGCAATTTCTCTGTCACCATCCCAGGCACCGATCGCAAGGACGAAGTCGGGCAGATCGCCTCGGCGGTGGCGCAGATGGCCGACAAGGTCAGCAAGACCATTGCCGAGATAAAATCCTCGGGCCGCGAGGTGACCAATGCTTCGGCGGAAATCTCGACGTCAACCACCGATCTGTCGCAGCGCACCGAAGAACAGGCCGCCAGCCTGGAGCAGACCTCGGCGGCCATGGAGGAACTGTCGTCTACGGTGAAGAAGAACGCCGACAACGCTCAGCAGGCGAGCCAATCGGCAAGCGCGACGCGCGAGATCGCCGATCGCGGCGGTCAGGTGGCGACGCGCGCCGTCGCGGCCATGGCGAGAATTGAGGATTCCTCGCGTAAGATCACGGACATCATTGGCGTCATCGACGAGATTGCGCGGCAGACCAACCTGCTGGCGCTCAATGCCGCCGTCGAAGCGGCGCGGGCGGGCGAGGCTGGTCGTGGTTTTGCCGTCGTCGCCTCGGAGGTGCGCAGCCTGGCGCAACGTTCCTCGCAGGCCGCCAAGGACATCAAGGAGCTCATCACCAACTCGACCGGCCAGGTCAAGGATGGCGTTGAACTGGTCAATCAGGCTGGCGCGGCGCTGAGCGACATCACGGCGTCGATCAAGCAGGTCGCCGAGTTGATTACCGATATCGCCAGCGCCAGCGTCGAGCAATCGACCGGCCTGGAGCAGATCAATAAGGCATTGGCGCAGATGGACGAGGTGACGCAGAAGAATTCGGCTCTCGTCGAGGAAAACGCCGCGACCGCCAAGACGCTGGAGCATCAAGCCAAGGCGATGGACGAGCAGGTGGCTTACTTCAAGCTCGCCGCCGGCGACGATTCGATGGCGGGGATCGCGCGCAAACCTGCGGTGGCGATCATTGTGCCGTCGACGCGTCCCGCCGTCGAAAAGGCGGCGTCGAGAGCCGCCGGCACGATCAAAGCTGGTCCTGCGCGGCAGATGCAGGGCGCGCTCGCCGTCGCCGTCAACGCCGAGAATGACTGGAAGGAATTCTGATCGCCTCGCGCGATCAGGCCGCCGGGCCGCGAAGCTTCTCCGCAAGGAAATCGACGACCGCACGCACGCGCGCCGGCATGTTGGCGCCGCCGATGAAGACCGCGTGAATGGCTTCGCGGTCGCGCGGGTTGAAGTCTTCGAGCAGCGGCACGAGGTGGCCATCCGCCAGCATGTCGTCGATATGGAAATTGCCGACGCGGGTGATGCCGAGCCCGTCGAGCGCGAGCTGCACCAGCGTCTCGCCGTTGTTGGCGGTGATGTTGCCGCTCACCGGCAGGATGTAGTCACGACCATCCTCGCGGAACGGCCAGCCGGGTTCGATACGGCGAAAGCTGAAATCGAGGCAATTGTGACGGGCGAGGTCGGAGGGCCGCTGCGGTATGCCGTGGCGCGCGAGATAGACCGGCGAGGCGATCACGGTGCGGCCGGTTTTGCCGAGCCGCCGGGCGGTGAGTGGCGAATCGGCGAGCGGCCCGAAGCGGATCGCCACGTCGGCGCGGCCGCCGGGAATGTCGGCGACCTCGTCGCTCAGGTCGATGTCGAGGACGATGCCCGGATAGCGCGCGGTGAATTCGCCGAGCAGCGGCAGCACCGACATGCGGCCATGCGCCGAGGCCATGCTGAGGCGCACCCGGCCGCGCGGCGAGGCCTGGTCGGCGATGGCTCGCTCGGCCTCGGCGATATCGGCGAGGATGCGGCGGGCGGCGCGCACGTAGTTCTCGCCCTCGGCCGTCAGCCGTAGCGACCGCGTCGTCCGCACCAGAAGGCGCACGCCGAGCCGGCCTTCGATGCGGCCGACGATCCGGCTGACGGCGGACGGGGTGAGCCCCAGCGCCCGCGCTGCGCCGGACAGGCTGCCCTGGCGGGCGACCTCGACGAAGGCCGCCATTTCCCCGGAATGATCGATCCGCTCCATTTGTGAATCATACGCAAAGATGCTGGACCGAGAAAGCGGCTAGTCGTCATCGCTGCGCTGCACCATGTCTGGGCAAGCAATAATTCCGGAGCGACATACCGCCATGAAACTCAATCCGCCCCTGTTGGCCCTGGCGCTCGGCGCCTTCGGCATCGGCGTCACCGAATTCACTCCGATGGGCATGCTGCCGCTCATCGCCCACGGGCTCGGCGTGTCGATTCCCGCCGCCGGGCTCCTGGTCAGCGCCTATGCAGTCGGCGTACTGGTCGGCGCCCCGGTCATGACCTTGGCGTTCGCGCGCGTGCCGCGGCGGACGCTGCTGATCGGCCTGATGGGCGTGTTCACCATCGGCAATGTCCTCGCGGCGTTGTCCGACAGCTATTCGATGCTGCTGATCGCCCGCATCATCACCTCGTTCAACCACGGCGCCTTCTTCGGCGTCGGCTCGGTGGTGGCGGCGAGCGTCGTTGCGCCAGAGCGCCGCGCCTCCGCCGTGGCGGCCATGTTCACGGGCCTCACCATCGCCACCATCGGCGGCGTGCCGCTCGCCGCCTGGCTCGGCGAGGTGCTCGGCTGGCGCGCCACCTTCTGGGGCATCGCCGGCGTCGGCGCCGTTGTCATGGTGGCGCTGCGCCTGGCGCTGCCGCTATTGCCGGCCGACAAGGACGCCGACATGCGGAGCGAACTGCGAGTGCTGCTGCGCGCGCCGGTCCTGCTGGCGCTCGCGCTCACCGTCGTCGGCGCCAGCGCCATGTTCACCGTGTTCACCTATATCGTGCCGATCCTCAACAACGAGACCGGCGCCGGCACGGCCTTCGTCACCGCGATGCTGGTGGTTTATGGCGTCGGCCTGGCGGTCGGCAACGTGGTCGGCGGCCGCTTCGCCGACCGTTCGGTCGACGGCACGCTGATCGCTTC
>JAHCKF010000123.1 GCA_026125925.1 Pseudolabrys sp. | reverse complement strand
GACCTCATCATGGCCAAGGCGGCGCAGGCCGCGCGCATTCCCTACACCTTGAGCGTCGTCGGCGGCGCCGTCATCGAACAGGTCGCCGCGGTCGCGCCCGATGTATTCTGGCTGCAGATCTACCGCTTCGCCCGCGACGATCACAAGATCGGCTTCGATCTCGTCAGGCGCGCCGCCTCAGCCGGCGTCAAGGTGCTGACGCTCACCGTCGACACGCCGGTGCGCACCATCCGCTCGCGCGAGACCTATGCAGGGCTCGGCGGTGAGTTCAATCCGAACGCGCGCATGATCGCCGAGATGCTGATGCGGCCGCGTTGGTTGATGGCGCTGCTGCGCAACGGCTATCCGCGCTTCGCCAGCCTGGCGCAATATTCCGGCAAGACCCGCACCAACGACGTCATCCGTTTCGCCCGCAGCGAGATGGGCGGCGCCTTCATGTGGGACGAGATCGCGCGCTACCGCGACGCCTGGAAGGGGCCGATGACGCTCAAGGGCATCCTGCATCCGGCCGACGCCGAGAAGGCGCTGGCGCTCGGCATCGATGGCATCTGGGTGTCGAACCACGGCGGCCGCCAGATCGAGGCGCTGGCGCCGACCATCGACGTGCTGCCGGCCATCGCCGACGTCGTCGGCAACAAGGCCACCGTCCTGTTCGACAGCGGCATCCGTTCGGGCCAGGACGTCATGCGCGCGCTGGCGCTCGGGGCGCAGGCCGCTTTTGCCGGCAAGTCGTTTCTCTGGGCCATTGCCGCCCTCGGCGAGGAGGGCCCGGCTCAGCTCATCGACCTCTACATGAACGATCTGCGCGCCTCGCTTGGTCAGATCGGTGCCCAGTCACCGGCCGAGGCGCGTCAGGCCAAAGTGATCCATCCGGGGGCAATCAAGTTCTAGGGCGCGGACCCTGAAGCGACCGGACACCCGAAGCCGGGCCGTGGCCCTTCCTCCATTGATCTGAATCAACCGCTCGACCTCGGCTTGCGCCAACATGCCTTGACGCCTTCGCGCTGAAACTGCGCGGCCGCAAAGGCGTGGATGGCGCGCACTTCGGTCACTGGACTTCATGCGGAACATCAAACTCGTCTTTTGGAGCATGCTGGCTCTGTTGAGTGCGCTCTGGGCGGCAGCAGATCCTCTCGCGCTTTCCTCATCCGGATTCCTCGCGCTGCGCGATGCCATGGTGCAGTACACCGGCATCATCGCCATCGGTTGCATGAGCGTCGCGATGATCCTGGCGGTGCGGCCGCTCTCGCCGGAGCCGTGGCTCGGCGGCCTCGACAAGATGTATCGCCTGCACAAATGGCTCGGCATTGGCGGGCTGGTGTTTGCGGTAATCCATTGGTTATGGACGCAGGGCCCCAAATGGGCGGTCGGCCTCGGCTGGCTGCAGCGCCGGGCGCGCGGGCCGAGGGCGGTTCCGGAAAATCCGATCGAGCAGTTTTTCATGACATTGCGCGGAACCGCGGAAGGCCTTGGTGAGTGGGCATTCTACGCCGCCGTGGTGCTCATCGCCCTGGCGCTCATCAAGTACTTTCCCTACCGGCTGTTCTACAAGACGCACCGGTGGCTCGCGCTATCGTATCTCGTCTTGGCCTTCCACACGGTGGTGTTGACCAAGTTTAGCTACTGGCTCACCCCTCTGGGTCTTGCGCTTGTGCTGCTGTTGGCCGGTGGCACGGCCGCTGCCGTGATTGTGATGCTGCGGCACGTCGGTGCCGGCCGCCAAGTCGAAGGTACCATCTCGAAGCTGATCTATTATCCGACGCTGCGCGTGCTGGAAGGCGAGATCGAGATCCCGCGCGGCTGGCCGGGGCACAAGGCCGGGCAGTTCGCTTTCGTCACCTCGTCGGAATCGGAAGGGGCGCACCCATACACCATCGCCTCGGCATGGCATGACGCCGAGCGCCGGCTGACCTTTATTGCCAAGGAGCTCGGCGACTACACCCGGACCCTGAGCAAGGGCCTACGGATCGGTCAGAAGGCGACGATCGAGGGACCCTACGGGTGTTTTACGTTCGACGATGACCGCCCGCGCCAGATATGGATCGGCGGCGGGATCGGCATCACGCCTTTCATCGCCCGCATGAAGCAGATCGCACTTGAGAGGGCAGGCACCGGCCAATCTCAAGCGATCGATCTGTTCCACACCACCACCGATTACAGCGAGGACGCCATCGGCAAGCTCGAGGCCGATGCCAAGGCTGCGAATGTTCGTCTGCACGTCCTGCATGACGTCCGCCACGGGCTGCTCACCGGCGATCGTATCCGCGCCGAGGTGCCGGAGTGGCGCGAGGCGAGTATCTGGTTTTGCGGCCCGCCGGGGTTCGGCGCGGCGCTGCGCCGCGATTTTGCTGCGCACGGCATGGCCGTGACGCAGCGATTTCATCAAGAGTTATTTGCCATGCGGTGAGGGGTGGCCGCAGGCGGGCTGCGCCGGTACCGCGCGGGAGAGGAAAACAACCCAGCCCTGCGACTTTCGGAGTAGCGACGTTCTCTCCCGGCGGCTAAGAGGGGAACGTTTTTGCCCGGGAATCTCCTCAATGTCGGCCGTCGCCGAAGCTCTGCCGCATCAGTTCGATGACGACCTGGCGCGCCGCAATGCGCGGGTGCTGGCCGTGGCGCAGGCGCTTGCCGGCGGCAACAACACCGTCATCGTCTCCACGGCCTCGATCGTCGGTTCCATGCTGGCGCCCGACAAGGGACTGGCGACGCTGCCGATTACCGGCATGGTCATCGGCATGTGGATCGGTTCGCTGCCGCTCGGCTGGCTGGCGCGCCGCTTTGGCCGCCGCAACGCCCTGCAGGTGGGCTCGTTCTTCGGCGTCATATCGGGCCTGGTGTCCTGCTACGCGGTGATCCACGCCTCCTTCGCCATCCTGGTGGTCGGCACCTTCTTCGGCGGCCTGTATGCCGCGGCGCACGTATCTTATCGCTTCGCCGCCGCCGATACCGCGAGCGAGCGCATGCGGGCGAAAGTCGTCTCGTGGGTGCTGGCCGGCGGCGTCTTCGCCGCGATCATCGGCCCGCAGCTCGTCATCTTCACCAAGGACCTGCTGCCGCCTTACGTCTTCGCCGCGAGCTATATCGGCCAGTCGATCTGCGCGGTCATCGCGGCCGTCGTGTTGTCCTTCGTGCGCATTCCGCGGATGGCGCCGGTGCACGCCAGCGCGTCGCGGCCGCTCGGCGAAATCCTGCGCATGCCGCGCTTCGTCGTCGCGGTCGCCTGCGGCGTCGTCAGCTACGGCGTCATGAACCTGATCATGACATCAGCGCCGCTGGCCATGGTCGGTTGCGGCCATTCCGTCACCGACGCCGCACTCGGCATTCAGTGGCACGTGCTGGCGATGTATGCGCCGAGCTTCTTCACCGGGACGCTGATCGCGCGTTTCGGCGTCGAACGTATCACCGGGCTCGGCCTCGTCATCACGCTGGCCTCTGCCGCCATCGGCGTCGCCGGTCTGACCGTCGCGCATTTCTGGACGGGTCTCATCCTGCTCGGCATCGGCTGGAACTTCACCTTCATCGGCGCCACCACCATGGTGACGCAATGCCACCGGCCGGAAGAGCGCACCAAGGTGCAGTCGTTCAACGACTTCATGATCTTCGGCTGCATGGCGGTGACCTCGTTCTCATCGGGACAGTTCCTGGCGCTGTTCGGCTGGGAGGCGATCAACGAACTGGCGATGCCGATCATCGCCGCTGCCGCCGCGCTGCTCGGTTGGTTCATGCTGCGCAAGCGAAATGAGGCGGCGGCTGCTGCGGTCTAGATCAAATCCGCTATAATCGGCCGCATGACCGAAGCGCCGACCTTCACCATTCGCTTAGTCGACGGCCCGGCAGATCTCGAGGCCGTCATCCGCCTGTTCCGCGCCTATGCGGAATCGTTGCCGGTCGATCTTGCCTATCAGGGCTTCGAGGCCGAGATGGCGGCAATGCCGGGCAAATACGCAAGCCCCAAGGGCGTGCTGCTGATCGCGCGCGACGGCGCGGGCCGGGCGGTCGGCTGCGCCGCGCTGCGGCCGCTCGAGCCCGACGGCACCTGCGAAATGAAGCGGCTCTACGTCACCGCTGAAGGTCGCGGCCAGAAGCTCGGCAAACGCCTGGTCGAACGGCTGTTCCAAGAAGCGCGCGCGATTGGCTATCGCGAAATGCGCCTCGACACCTTGCCGAGCATGCTCGACGCGCAGGCTCTGTACCGCCGCTTCGGCTTTGAGCCGATGGAGCCCTATTACGACACGCCGGTCGAGGGCACCGTGTTCATGCGCAAGGCGTTGTGAGAGGCGGCCGCGGGCCCACGCTTAGCGGGCGTTTGGAGCCCGGGTGAAGCGCAGCGAAACCCAGGGGCATCATCGCCATCGTCCCCGGCTTGCGCTTCGCTCCAGCCGGGCTACGGCTGGCGGAAAGCCAGGCGTGTCAGGGGCAGGCCTTGTAGCCGAATTTGCTGACGATCTCGCGGCCCGAGATGTTGTGAAATTCAAACGTGTCGACATAGTGGTTCGTCACGAGATAACGCCGCAGCGCGGGCTTGTACGAATTGAGCATCGCAGCCTGCCGCTTCGGAGGCGGCTTCTGGCCGCGTTCGTTCGGAAACAGCGCGGCGTGAAACGCCAGATTGGCATCGGGCGCGACGCAGACGTTGCGGATGGCCAGCAGCATCGTGCAGGACGACTGGCAGTGGCCTTCGATGCGGAAGAGTTCGCCGGACTTGTTGTACTTGGCGATGATGTCGGCGGCGCCGATCCGGCCGCCGCCGCCGTAGGGGCGCGACGAACCCTCGGCCATCGCCGCTGCGGGCAGGGCGACGAGTGCAATCGCGGCGCAGGCAAGCTGGCGTACGGACCTCATGTTGTTCCCCCCGTCGGCGTGCCCGATTGCTCAGGGCCTCGACCGCGGGCGAAGGATGGCTGCAAACCCGCATTGTGGCAAACGCCGGGGCGACGGCACTGGCGGGGGAAGAGTCGCCCGTTGGGCCGCCATGACAGGGGCATGGCCCCATGTTCGCACCGGTAAAACCACAGATTGAGGCCAGTTTCCTGTCAAAAGAGGGCCGCCGGGACGTTGCTTTGCCGCCACGATTTTGGCATGGTCCGCGCGCTTTCCAGGTCGGGGTGAAGCGCCCTTATAAAGCGGCCATCCTCGACGCTCCTGTGCCGGCGGGAGCGTTTTCCCGCCCGCATATTATCAGATCGAGGTTGGATTCATGACTGCTCTATGGGCCATTATTGCCTGCGGTGCGCTTTCCATCGTCTACGGAATTTGGGCGATCAAATCCGTGATGTCAGCGGACGCCGGCAACGCGAAAATGCAGGAGATTGCGGCTGCGATCGCTGAGGGCGCGCAGGCCTATCTCAAGCGCCAGTACATGACGATCGGCATGGTCGGCATCGTCGTGCTGCTCGGCCTCTGGTTTTTCCTCGGCAGCCTCACGGCGCTTGGCTTCCTGATCGGCGCGGTGCTGTCGGGTGTTGCGGGCTTCATCGGCATGAATGTCTCGGTGCGCGCCAACGTGCGCACGGCGCAGGCCGCGACCAAGTCGCTCGCCGCGGGCCTCGACATCTCGTTCAAGGCCGGCGCCGTCACCGGCATGCTGGTCGCGGGTTTGGCGCTCCTCGGGGTCGCGATCTACTACATGATCCTCACCGGGCCGATGAAATATGCCTCCGACAGCCGTGTCGTCATCGACGCGCTGGTCGCGCTGTCGTTCGGCGCCTCGCTGATCTCGATCTTCGCCCGTCTCGGCGGCGGCATCTTCACCAAGGGCGCCGACGTTGGCGCCGACCTCGTCGGCAAGGTCGAGGCCGGTATCCCGGAAGACGATCCGCGCAACCCGGCGACCATCGCCGACAATGTCGGCGACAATGTTGGCGACTGCGCCGGCATGGCGGCCGACCTGTTCGAGACTTACGCGGTGACCGTCGTCGCCACCATGGTGCTCGCGGCGATCTTCTTCGTCGGCCAGCCGATCCTCGCTTCGGCGATGCTGTATCCGCTGGCGATCTGCGCGGCCTGTATCGTTACCTCGATCGTCGGCACGTTCTTCGTCAAGCTCGGCGCCAACGGCTCGATCATGGGCGCGCTGTACAAGGGTCTGATCGCCGGCGGCGTGCTGTCGATCGGCGGCCTTGCGGCGGCGACGCACTACACCATCGGCTGGGGCCAGATCGGCACCGTTGCCGGCATGGCCATCACCGGCAAGAACCTGTTCATCTGTGGCGTTCTCGGCCTCGTCATCACCGGCTTGATCGTCTGGATCACCGAGTACTACACCGGCACCGGCAAGCGCCCGGTGGTGTCGATTGCGCAAGCTTCGGTCACCGGTCACGGCACCAACGTCATCCAGGGGCTTGCGGTCTCGCTCGAGTCGACCGCGATGCCTGCGGTTGTCATCGTTGCCGGCATCATCATCACGTATCAGCTCGCCGGCCTGTTCGGCACGGCGATCGCCGTGACCACCATGCTCGGCATCGCCGGCATGATCGTCGCGCTCGACGCCTTCGGCCCGGTCACCGACAATGCGGGCGGCATTGCCGAGATGTCCGGCCTGCCGAAGGAAGTGCGTCACAACACCGACGCACTCGACGCGGTCGGCAACACCACCAAGGCCGTCACCAAGGGCTACGCCATCGGTTCGGCGGGCCTGGGCGCTCTGGTGTTGTTCGCGGCCTACACCAACGACATCGCGGCCTTCACCAAATCGGGCGCCGCGTACTTCAAGGATGTCGGCGCGGTCTCGTTCGACCTGTCGAACCCCTACGTTGTTGCGGGCCTCATCTTCGGCGGCCTCATCCCGTACCTGTTCGGCGGCATCGCCATGACCGCGGTCGGCCGTGCGGCCGGCTCGGTGGTCGAGGAAGTGCGCCGTCAGTTCCGCGAAAACAAGGGCATCATGCAGGGCACCTCCAAGCCCGATTATGCCCGCGCGGTCGACCTGCTGACCAAGGCGGCGATCAAGGAAATGATCATTCCGTCGCTGCTGCCGGTGCTGGCGCCGATCGTCGTCTACTTCGGCGTGCTGTGGATCTCCGGCTCGAAGGCCAATGCCTTCGCGGCGCTGGGCGCTTCGCTCCTGGGTGTCATCGTCAATGGCCTGTTTGTCGCCATCTCGATGACCTCGGGCGGCGGCGCCTGGGATAACGCCAAGAAGTCGTTCGAAGACGGTTTCACCGACAAGGACGGCGTCGTGCACCAGAAGGGTGGCGAGGCGCACAAGGCGTCCGTGACCGGCGACACCGTCGGCGACCCCTACAAGGATACGGCAGGCCCCGCCGTGAACCCGGCGATCAAGATCACCAACATCGTGGCGCTGCTGTTGCTGGCGATCCTGGCTCACTAAACGGCGAGGGCCGGGGGCATCCCCGGCCCATCGCATTCGCATAACGAAAGGCCCGCGAAATTCGCGGGCCTTTTTTTGTCGTCCGGATGTTCGGCAAAAACTTGAGCGTTCTCTCAGAACACCTTGAAGGCGTTAAAGATACCCTTGAGGTAGTTGAGGTTGTTGCCGCCCGTCTCGGTGGTCTGCGACACGAAGTCGAAGACCTTGCCGTCCTTCATGCCGTAATTGGCGAGGCGGCGGACCTTGCGGTCCTTGTCGAAGTAGACGGCGATGACGCGCTGGTCGGTGATCTGGTGCGGCATGAAGGCGGCGGAGCGCTCGGCCTTCTGCGAGATGTAGTAGAACACGTCGCCGTTGATGGTGGCGACGGTCGAGGGCGTGCCGAGCACGATCAGCACCTGTTCCTGCGTGGCGCCGATCGGAATCTGCTCCAGCGCGCCGTCAGGCACGACGTAGCCGCGCTGCAGCGTCTCGCCGAAGCTGCCGCAGCCGGCGAGCGTCACGGGCGCGGCCAGCGCGGCGAGCAGCGCGAGCGCCGGCTTCAGGCGGTGGGCGGGCAGGTCTTTCGGGCTTCCGGCAGTCATCAGCAACGGTTTCCTCATCGGCAATGGTCGTCGGCTGCGGTCAATTGAGGCCTTGCATCCGGCGGGCTGTGATCTAAATCGGCGTCTCAAACTCAGGCCGGCCGCTCGGCCGTCGACAGGCCCTTTACGCCCATGATCTTTTCTCTGTTCCGCCGCAACCAGGCCGGCACCATTTCGACCCTGTATGGCATGATCGTGGCGCAGGCGCGATTGCCGGTCTTTTACCGGGATTATGGCGTGGCGGATACCGTAAACGGCCGTTTCGACCTCATTGTCCTGCATCTGGCCCTGGTCCTCGACCGCCTCACCGAGAGGAGCTCCCTACATCCGGCCGGCCAGCAGCTTTTCGACCGTTTTTGCCAGGATATGGACGACAATCTCCGGGAAATGGGCATCAGCGACCTCAAGGTGCCCAAGGAGATGAAGCGCATGGGCCAGGCCTTTTACGGCCGGTCTAAGGCCTATGTCGACGCGCTCGGCGACCGCCGGGCTCTGGTGGCGGCGCTGACCCGCAATATCTATGGCGGAGCGCCATTGGCGAGTGACGCCGCGCCCCGGCTTGCCGATTATATCGACAGGGCGGTAGGGGACTTGCAGGCGCAGGATGCCGCCGCGATCATCGCGGGGCGGCTGACCTTTCCCGATCCGGCCGCCGTGCCGGTACCGATCGCCTGAGCGAATTCGAACTTTTGAGTGGACGACCATGAGCAAGAAGAGCGGCCCCGCGCGCGGGCCTCATCCAGCGCCTGCCGCGGCCGGCATCGCCGAGGTGGTGCCGTGGAGCGCGCCGGTGACGCTCGACCAGATCACGGACAGCGGATTGCACCGCGAGATCGAGGCGCCGGAGCCGGCGCGGGCGGCGGTGGCCAGGCTCGCCGGCCTGCGTGACGTGCCGGAATTGTCGGCCGCTTTCGACCTCAGCAAGACCGGCAGCAATGTGCATGTGTCCGGCCGCGTCCGCGGGCGGGTCGGTCAGACGTGCGTCGTCTCGCTCGAGCCGATGGAAACCGTGATTGACGAGCCAATCGAGCTGACCTTCGCGCCGCCG
>JAHCKF010000122.1 GCA_026125925.1 Pseudolabrys sp. | reverse complement strand
GCCGCGATCAGGATGGTCGGCAGCTTCTTCGGATAGCTCGGCTTGATCGCCGGTGTGGCTCGCGAAATGATGCGCGCCTCCGGCGGCGCGGCGGCGACGTTGTCGCGGGCCGAGGCCTCGCTGTACTTCACCAGATACGACTCGAGGATGTCGCGCTGCGACTTGGCATCGCGCTCCAGCGCGCGCAACTGCACGTCCTGCTCGTTGGTGGTCGAGGCCGCCTTCTTGACCTGATCGAGGCTCGCCGTCAGCGCCGTCAGCCGGTCGGCGGCCACCTTGGCGTCGTTGTCGAGCTGGCGCGCCAGGCGGTCGGCCTCGGCGCGCTTGGCGCGTTCGACTTCCGCGATCTGCGCGCGCAATTCCTTGATGCGCGGATGCTGGTCGAGCAGCGTTGTCGATTGCTCGGCAAGCTGCGCCCGCAGAGCCGCGCCCTGATCGGTCAGGCGGCGCATCGATTCCGAATTGGCGATATCGGAGGAGTCGACAGGCTTGCCGGAGCGCACCAGTTCATGCAGTTGCTTGGCCCGCGCCTCGAGATCGGCTTTCTGGCCGCGCGCGGCGGCAATCTGCGAATTGATCTCGGTGAGCTGCTGGTTCGGCAGCGACGTATTGTTGGTGCCGACGAACAGGTTCGATTGCGAGCGGTAGGCTTCGACTTTGGCCTCGGCGTCGGCAACCTTGACCCGCATCTTCTCGATCTCGCCGGCGAGCCAGCTACTTGCCGCGCGCGTCTGGTCGGTCTTGGCCGAGCGCTGCGCCGCGAGATAGGCGTCCGCGATGGCGTTGGCGACGCGCGCGGCCACGTCCGGGTCGGACGACTTGAAGTCGATGCCGATGACGCGGGACTTCTCGATGGCATAGGCGTTGACGCGGTCGTAATAGGCGGCGAGCGTGCGCTCTTCCGCCGATAGCGCAGAAAGATCGCGGCCCAGCCCGATCATACCGAGCAGAAGCTGGCTGATCGACTGGCCGCCGACCGCCGGATCGAACTCGCGGAGCTGGTCGAGATGCTCCTTCTTGATCACCTCGCGGGCAACATCGCGCGACAGCACGAGCTGGATCTGGCTGGTGACGGCTTCCTGATCGATCGCGGCGCGGTCGGCGACGCCCTTGTCGGCGTCCGCCCGCATGAAGACGTTTTCGCGGCTCTCGAGCAGCAGCCGGGTCTCCGACTGGTAGCGCGGCGTCATGGAGTTGACGACGAGGAATGCGGCGGCGGCGCAAAAAAATGTCGTGCCGAAGATCATCGTTTTCTTCAGCCACAGAGCCCGGCCGATGCTGCGCAGGTCCGGCTCGCCGCTCATGTCGCCCAAGGGAATCGCTGGAGCAGCCGCCGGCATCACAGGCGATCTCGGCGCCGGCTGCGGCGCGGCAGCTTGGGTCTTTTTACGGAAGAACATGGCGACTCCAACACGCGTCGTTCGCGACGGCAGGGTCGATCTGACGCGATTATGGTTGCCACCCCGTTAATTCGATTCAGGTTTCTGCCGCCGCAAGGGTTTGTTAACCGCGGAACCTGGCCGCCGCGACGCATTTGCTTCGTCTCAATCACTGCCCCGGCATAAAGACCGCCATGACGTCCTCCGGCATGACCTCCCTGAACATCCTCCACGTCTTCCGCGCGCCGGTCGGCGGCCTGTTCCGTCACGTCATGGACCTCGCCCGGGCGCAGGCCGAGCGCGGCCACCGCGTCGGGCTGATCGCCGACAGCCTGACCGGCGGCGAGCGGGCCGCGGCGGCCCTCGATTCGATTGCGCCGCTGATGACGCATGGCGTCACCCGCATCCCGATGGCCCGGCAGATCGGCCCCAGCGACTGGTCGCCGGTCCTCAAGGTCATGCGCCTCAACCGCGCCGCCAAAGCCGACGTGCTGCACGGCCATGGCGCCAAGGGCGGCGCCTATGCCCGGCTGGCGCTCGGCACCCCCCGCGCCATCCGCGTGTACACACCGCATGGCGGCAGCCTCTGGTTCTCCAGGGACACGCTGAAGGGCAAGATCTACCTCACGGCCGAAAAGTTCTTCATGAAGCGCAGTGATCTGCTGCTGTACGAAAGCCAGTTCAGCGCCGACGCATCGCGCGTCAATATCGGCGTGCCGGAGTGCCTGGTGCGCGTAGTGCACAACGGCGTGTCGCGCGCCGAATTCGAGCCTATCGTCCCCGCCGACAGCGCCACCGATATCGTCTTCATCGGCGAATTGCGTCAGTTGAAGGGCATCGATCTCCTGATCGACGCCCTCGCCTCGCTACGCCGACAGGGCCGGCCCCTGACCGCGACCATCGTCGGCGCCGGCGCCGACCGCGACGCCCTGGTCGCCCGGGCCGACAATGCCGGTCTCTCGGAAGCGATCGCCTTCCCCGGCGCCATGCCGGCGCGCGACGCCATGAGGCTCGGTCGGCTGATGGTCGTGCCGTCGCGGGCCGAATCCCTGCCCTATGTCGTGCTGGAGGCCGCGGCCGGCCAGGTGCCGCTGGTGACGACACGCGTCGGCGGCATTCCGGAAATCTACGGCCCGCTGGCCGACGCCCTGGTGCAGCCCGACAGCGCCCCGTCCCTCGCCGCCGCCATTGCCGACGCCCTCGACCACCCCGAGGCGCTGCGGCAGCGGACGCTGGCGCTCAACGAGCGCGTCGCCCGGTATTTCTCGGTCGACGCCATGGTCGACGGCGTGCTGGATGGTTACCGGATTGCTCTGGAAAACCTGCGCAATTCGGACCGGCTTTAACCCGATTTTGCGGTGCCCGCTAAACCTTTTTTGAGAGTCTTTCCCTAGAACTTTACGCGTATTTACGAAGATCGGCGGCTGTCGTCGTGGCCGTCTCAGTATGGCGTAACAGAAATGCTCGACAGCGATTCCCGTCCCGCCCTCAACGCGGCAGGTGCCGCAGCCGCGGCTGTTCTCGACCGGCTGCGCGAAGGCTCGAAAGAGCATACGCCGCGGGTGCTGTCGGAGAGAGCCCGCGCCATCGTCGATAAGCCGATGGCAGCACCGATCTCGCCGATCGTGCTCGCCGGCACGGTGCGCGTTGTCGAATTTCTTCTGATCATGCTCGTCGGCCTGGCGATCTTCGCCGTCTATATCGAACCGATCCAGCCACAGTTTCCGCGTTACCTCGCGGCGGTCGTGACGGTCGCAACGCTGTCGACGCTCGCCTTCCAGATCGCCGATATCTACCAGGTCCACGCGTTCCGCGGCCACGAGAAGCAGTATATGCGGCTCGCATCGGCCTGGTCGGTCGTGTTCATGATCGTCATCGGCGCCTCATTCTTCCTCAAGGCCGGCGAGATGTTCTCGCGCGTCTGGCTCAGCTCATATTTCGTCCTCGGTCTCTTCGCCCTCGTCGCTTCGCGCAAGGTGCTGTACTACATCGTCCGGCGCTGGACCCGCGAAGGCCGCCTCACGCGCCGCACGGTGATCGTCGGCGGCGGCGAGCCGGGCGAGCGCGTCGTCACCGAGCTGCGCCGGCAAAAGGACACCGGCATCGAACTGGTCGGCATGTTCGACGACCGTGGCGATCGCGGCGGCGACGAATGCGCCGGTCTCGCCAAGCTCGGCACCGTCGACGATCTCGTCGAATTCGGCCGCCGCACGCGCGTCGATCTGGTCATCTTTTCCCTGCCGATCACCGCGGAAAACCGCATCCTGCAGATGCTCAAGAAGCTTTGGGTGCTGCCGCTCGATATTCGCCTCGCCGCGCACACCAACAAGCTCCAGTTCCGCCCGCGCTCCTACTCCTACATCGGCAAGATTCCGGTGATCGACGTGTTCGATCGCCCGATCGCCGATTGGGACGTCGTGATGAAATGGCTGTTCGATAAGATCATCGGCGGCCTGGCGCTGATCGCACTATCGCCGGTGCTGCTCGCCACCGCGATCGCCATCAAGCTCGACAGCAAGGGCCCGGTGATCTTCCGGCAGAAGCGCTACGGCTTCAACAACGATCTGATCGAGGTCTACAAATTCCGCTCGATGTACACCGATATGAGCGATGCCACCGCCGCCAAGCTCGTCACCAAAGACGATCCGCGCGTCACCCGCGTCGGCCGCTTCATTCGCAAGACCTCGATCGACGAACTGCCGCAGCTCTTCAACGTGGTGTTCAAGGGCAATCTGTCGCTGGTCGGCCCGCGGCCGCACGCCGTCAACGCCAAGGCCGAGGCCAAGCTCTATGCCGACGCGGTGGACGGTTATTTCGCCCGCCATCGCGTCAAGCCGGGCATCACCGGCTGGGCCCAGATCAACGGCTGGCGCGGCGAAACCGATACGCATGAGAAGATCCAGGCCCGTGTCGAGCACGATCTTTATTACATCGAGAACTGGTCGCTGCTGCTCGACCTGTCGATCCTGCTGCGTACGCCGACCTCGCTGCTCAAGACCGAGAACGCGTATTGATCACCGCCCGCGATATGGCGCCGGGCCCGATCATGGCGCCGCGCCCGGCCTATGCGATGCCGGCGGCTGTCGTCGCGCCCGCGGTACGGGTCAAGGCCTCGTTCCGCGAACGCCTCTTCACCACGGTCCTGTTCATCACCGTGCTGGCGAGCTGCATCGCCTTTATCGAACCGTCGCCGCATGACGCCCTGGTCGGCGTGCTAGCCATTGTCGCCCTGGCGGCCGGCATCCGGTTCCATCGTATCCTTCTGATCCCCTTCGTCCTGCTGATCGTCTGGAACGTGTTCGGCCTGTTTTCACTGCTGAACGTGCCCGGCCGCGAAAAGACCGAGCAATACGCGGCCACCTCGGTCTATCTGGCGATCGCCGCCCTGCTGTTTGCCCTGATCTTCGCCGACGACACGATGAAGCGCATGGCGACGATACGGAAGGCTTATGTGCTCGCCGCCATCATCGCGGCGCTCTGCGGCACCGCCGGCTATTTCCACCTGTTTCCCGGCTCGGACATGTTCACGCTCTATGACCGCGCCATGGGCCATTCAAGGATCGAACGTCTACGGACCGTTCCTGATCCTGCCGACATGACCTCGGAGCGCATGCTGACGCAGCGCATCGACTTCGCAAGCCTCATCGCCACCGGCATCATCATGTTCGGCCTGCTGCTGAGCTTCTCGCGCGGCGCCTGGTTCAACTTTGCCGTTGGCCTGCTGATCGTCATCGCGCTCAGCTTTCTGACCGCGCCGACGGCCCGGGTGCGGACCCGCATCGTCACCATGAGCGTGCTCGGCTTCGCCGTGCTGGCCGTACTGCTGGTCTTTCTGCTGACCGCGACATCGCTCGGCAGCATGTTCTCGACACGCGCCCAGCTCATCCAGAGCTACGACGTCGGCACCGGCGGCCGCTTCGTGCTGCAGGAACTCGCGATCGGCTCGGTGCTCGAGTTCCCGAACGGCATGGGGCCGTTCGAGTTTGCCCGCGTGTTCGGCCTGCAGCAGCACAACGTCTATCTGCAGGCCTTCCTCGTCTATGGCTGGGGGGGCGGTTTCGCCTATGTGCTGCTGGTGTTGACGACCCTGTGGATCGGCTTCGCCAATGCCCTCAAGCGCACGCCGTGGCAGGGTTATGCCATCGCGGCGATCGGTACCTTCCTCGGTGTGGTGCTGGAAGGCTTCATCATCGACACCGACCACTGGCGCAGCTTCTTCCTGCAGCTCGGCGTCATCTGGGGCCTGGCAGCCGCCACGAGGGCCATGGCCACACCCCGGACTTTCGGCGCTTCACCGGTTGCGCCGCGATAGGCGCATCCCTATAGTCCGCGCCGTTCCGGTCGGGGCGTGGCGCAGCCCGGTTAGCGCACTAGTCTGGGAGACTAGGGGTCGTGAGTTCAAATCTCGCCGCCCCGACCAATTTTCTCAATATTTCAATTTATTGAGACACTAATCTCACGCGCTGCTTTAACGTGGCAGGGCGTCGCGCAGGCGCACGGCAACGTCTTCAAGAGCCGGAAGGCTGGCCTGGCTGCCGGCCCGCTCGCAGGCCAGAGCGGCGGCGGCGCTGGCCTCCCGCATGGCGTGAGGCAAGCCCGTACCGCGGTCGAGGGCGGCGGCGAGCATGCCGACATAGCAATCACCCGCGGCGGTGGTGTCGCGGACCCGCGCGGCAAAGGCCGGCACCGTCCAGGCGCCCCCGGCGGTTGCGGCCTCAGAGCCTTTCGCCCCCAAAGTCCGGATCACATCGCAGCCGATCGCCGTCCGGAGGCTCGCGGCGTCTGCTCGAGAGCCGACCCAGCCGGCGAGCGCCTCCGCCTCGTCCTCGTTGACGACCAGCAGACCGGCGAGGCCGAGGTCCGGCAATGGCGCGGCCGGTGCGAGGTTGAGCACCGAGCGCACGCCGAGCGTCCGGCAGCGGCGGAGCACCGCCGCGGTTTCCTCGGGTTGCGTCTCCATCTGCAACAGGACCGACGATGCTCCGCCAAGCGTATCGTCGTCGATCTGGCCGGCCCGGGCCTCGGCATTGGCGCCCAGCGCCACCGCGATGCGATTGCTGCCGTCGGCTTCGAGCCAGATGGAGGCGCACCCGGTCGGTGCATCGACCGCCGTCACGCGGCTGATATCCACGCCGGCCTGTTCGAGATTGCCGGTGGCGACGGCAGCGAGCGGATCGCGGCCGACGGCGCCGACCATGATGACCTCGGCGCCGCCGCGGCGCGCGGCCAGCGCCTGATTGGCGCCCTTGCCGCCCGGCTCGATGCGCGACGATCGCGCCAGCACCGTCTGGCCGCGCGAGGGCACAGCGTCCATCTCCATGACGAGATCGACATTGAGCGATCCGAATACGACGATCATGCGCCCGGCCCCGCGCCCAACACCGCAACCGCGATGATTTAAAGCCGGAAGACCTGCGGCGGCAATTGCTCGGAGAAGCGGCTGGCGCGGTCGAGATGCTTGCGCATGCCTTCAGCCGCGGCCGCGCCATCGCCGGCGAGGATGGCCTGGGCAACCGCGCGATGTTCGGCGTTGGACTGGGCCAGGATGTCCGGCGTCAGCGCGCCGCTGAGCTGGAACATGATCAGCGGCAATTGTAGCTGGCGACCGACCGCCGCCAGTTGATCGTTGCCGCTGGCATCGACCACCGCCTGATGAAACAGCTTGTTCTCGTCGAGGTAGGCCAGCGGCGCGTTGCGCGGCGAATCGTTCCAGATCGGCATGATCGCCGCCTCGAACTTTGCGCGCACGCCGGGTGTCGCGATATTGGCCGCGGCCAGTTGTGCCGCCAGCATTTCCAGCGCGGTGCGGATCTGGAACAGTTCGCGCGTCTCCTTCAGCGTCAGCCGCCGCACCAGCGCGCCGCGGTTGGGGATACTCTCGATCAGCCCCTCGGCGGAGAGCCGCCGAAACGCTTCGCGCAGCGGGCCACGGCTGACGCCGAAAGTCCGCGTCAGGTCGGCCTCGATCAGCCGCTGACCGGCGGCATACCGGCCGTAGAGGATGCCCTCGCGCAGGTGCTCGACCAGGCGCTCGACCGTGGTGCCACGGCCTTTGGCGCTGCTGGTGTCGTCATTCAACTCTGAGGCGGGCTGATCGAGCACGCACCATCCATAAAGTGCTTCGCGCCGGTTGACAACATTATGCCCGGCAGTATTGTCCTACAAAATAGTCGATCAGGGAGTGGAACCATGGGAGCGGTGCTGGCGCAGCCTTGCGCGCGATCCGCCATCACGGCGAAGGCCGCTAGCCGCGGGAGCTGCTCGTGCTGATCGGCAAGGCAGGCCCGGCCACCACCGCCATTTGCACCTCGGATGCCGCAAGCATCGAAGTTCGCGGCAAGGATCTGTGCCGCGACCTGATGGGCCGGCTCACTTTCAGCGAATACTTCTTCCTGCTGGTCACAGGCCGCGAGCCGACCGAAAAACAGCGCTTTTTCCTCGATTTGCTGCTGGTGGCGATCGCCGAGCACGGCCTCACACCGACCGCACAGACCGCACGGATGACCTACGACGCCGATCCGGCCTGCCTGCAGGCCGCCGTCGCCGCCGGTATTCTCGGCTGCGGATCGGTGGTGCTGGGTACATCCGAACTCTGCGGCCGCCTCCTCATGACGGCGCAGGAGCGCGTCAAGGCCGGCGCCGGCGCCGCCGACGCTGTGCTCGCCATCGCCCAGGAGACGCGGGCGCGCGGCGACAAGCTGCCCGGCTTCGGCCATCCCGTACATCACCCTGTCGATCCGCGCGCTGAGCGCATCTTCGAACTCGCCGAACGCGAAGGCGTCGCCGGCACCTACCTGGCGCTGGCGCGCCTGTTTCCCGCTGCGGCGGCGCAGGCCTGGCAGCGGCCTTTGCCGATGAACGTGTCGATGGCGATCGCCGCGGTGCTGCTCGATCTCGATTTCCCCGCCGCCATCATCAAAGGCATTCCGCTCCTGGCGCGCACCGCCGGTCTGCTCGGCCACCTTGCCGAGGAGCAGGAACAGCCGATCGGTTTCCTCATGGCGCATCACGGCGAAGAAGCCATCACCTACAAGAAGAAATAACAGTGTCGATGATCCTCGAACCGAATGTCGAAACGCTGCCCTGGGCCGAGCAAATCCGCCTCGACGACGTCGCCTATCGCAAGCAGCTCAAATACCTGTTCACGCACTCGCCGTTCTATTGCGAGAAGCTCGGCCGCGCCGGCATCGAAACACCGGAACAGGCCGGCGGCCTCGCCGATATCGCGCAACTGCCGACCACCGAGAAGGACGAATTGCGCGCCACGCGCACCGACGATCAGCCGATCGGCACGCATCTCGCCGTGCCCATGGACAGGGTTGCCCGCATCTATTCGACCAGCGGCACCACCGGCGTGCCAAGCTACATTCCGCTGACGGCGCAGGACGTACAGAACTGGGTGACGACTTCGGCGCGCAGCTATGCGGCCTGCGGCATCGGTCCCGGCTCGCGCATGATTTCGACCTACGGCGCCGGGCCCTTCGTTGCCGGCGCGGCCCTCGATGCCTTCGCCAAGCTCGGCCTTTGTCACATCCCGGTCGGCAGCGGCAACACCGAGCGGCTGATGATGGCGGTGTGCCTGCTCAAGGCCGAGGCGATCGCGCTGACGCCG
>JAHCKF010000121.1 GCA_026125925.1 Pseudolabrys sp. | reverse complement strand
AGCGGACGCGCTCATGCGCGCACCGGCTTTGGATGGGGATGGAGACTGCCGCGAGAACTCTGCATCGCGCCGATGAAGCCGGTGGATAGCCGGCCCGTCAAGACTGCGGGCAAGACACCGAATGGCAAGTGACTGAAATACAAACCATCGCAAGGGATGGTGGGCGCGACAGGGATCGAACCTGTGACCCCTACCATGTCAAAATAACGGTCGCCCGAAAAGACAACGAAATTTCGTGCCGCCGAACGCACTCTCGTACCATCGAAGCCAAGCAAAATCAACAGCTTAGGCAGTTTGCGTGCAAGTTGCGTGCATCCGCGCGCGTGCTCGGCCTCGGAGGCAGGCGATGACCGCGCCGGAGAGAGCCGAGGCGCTTTTCGCCTCCCTGCCCGCAGACACCCAGAAACGTCTCCGTTCGATCGCCGCCGAGGCTCGCGGGCTTTTCGGCCAATTCCGCCACCATCAGCGGCTGTTCGATGCCCACGTCGACTTCATTGAGACCCTGACCACCGCCGGCGCCACGCACGCCGAAATCGGTCTGCTCCTTTTCGCCGTCGGCATCTTTCGGGACGACGGCCGCGCGCTCTCTCGCGGCACGATTTCCAGCGGTTTGGGACGGGCGCGTGAACGGGCCGCCGCCCGGCGCGGCGCAGCTGAGGCGCCCGCTCCGGCTGCACGGCTACTGCAGCCTGCTGCAGCGGCCTGCAGCGGGCTGCAGCAGTCGGCAGACGGCTTCAGCCAGCCGCATCCGCTGCCCGCCCCTCGCCGCAGGCGGCAGGCGCCGCAGGACACCCTCATTCCCGACGTCGAGGGCACATCACCGCCAGTCCCAGCGTCGCCGAGCCCCGCAAAGGACACGGCGGCCCGATCGCCGCCACCGCCCGGCTCTTCGGCCACCGCAAACAATCTGCGCGCGGCCTCCATCATCAACCACCTCAGGAGAACGTCATGATCCCGCTGACCAGCAAGGACCTGCCCCTCGTCATCGAGCTCGTTGCCGACGCTACCGGCGTCGGCAAGTCTTTCGCCGCCTGGCGCATCCGCCACCATCTCGATCAGGCCCGCATCCCCAACGTGCTGGTGCGCATCGAGACGCGCGGCGTGCGCGCGGCGCTGCGAGACGGCGACGTCTACATCCCAATCGAGGACTTCGCGGGAGCATATGACAAGCCGGGCGGCATCGCCGGCGTTTTGCAGCCGCTCTCCGCCACCATCGTGGCTGCCGAACGCACCCGCCGGGTCATTATCGTGGATTGGGCGGGCGGCTCTGCGCGTCACCACATCGAATTTCTCGCAAAGACGCGCCTCGATGCCACGCTTGCGGCCCTGGGCATCACCGGACTTTCCATCGTCGTGACCACCAACCGGACCGAACAGATGCGAGAAGCGGCGGCCAATCTTCAGCAGTTAGCGACCGTCGCGCCCGCGATGCACCGCGGACTGCTGCTCAACAAACGATACGGCAAATTTTCGTTCATCGGCGGCAGCCAACCGGCCCTGGAGCACCGGAAATTGATGCGAGCCGCACGCGGTTGCGCGGTGATCAAGTTTCCGGCGGTCGTCGGCCAGTCGTGGAAGATCGCCGAGGACGCTCAAATGACAATGCCCGAGGTCATTGCAGCAACGACGAAGGCCTTTGCATCCCGGACAGGGCTCGACGTCCTCACGGCCGGCGCGTGTATTACCGAGGTCGCCGCGTTCTGGCAGCTGTCGCAGGGGGAACTGTCGCGTGTCCTGCGATTTCCGGGCGCCGCCGAATGACGAAATCAGCTTCAGACTTGCAGCGATCAAGGCAGCCCGGCCCGCTTTGGAACGCCGGCTTGGTCGCGCGCTGCTCGACTACTATCGGGCGCGACGGCGGCTACCAAACACCCCCGCCAGGACCTTGGTCAGTGAGCGCGCTCTCGCCCGGATCGTGGCCCGGGGCGAGATCGAGCACCGGCTCCGCATCGCGCGCCTCATTGCGTGCCTGCGCGCCTTTTCAAAGCGGTTGGCTCACCGTCGAGCGCCCGAACGGCATAGAACCAGGTCCCGATTCAGCAAAAATTAATCTTATTCAAGGCTCTTTCTTGATTCTAGCCACGGTCCTTGGTTCTTTGCCTCACGAAATCACGGAGGCTTGAAGCCAATGACCTACATCGAAGCTGGCGACCCCTGGGCGGTTTTAACCACGGCCCAGGTCGCCGAAATCCTGAAGGTGTCCCCCGCCACCGTGCGGCACCTCGTTGGTGAAGGCGAACTGTCGCCGCTCCCCGGCGTGAGAACCTTCCGCTTCACGGCGCATACGCTGAACGAATACTTGAAGCGGAAAAAGTAATGGCGCGGCGGCAATCATCGCATCCTGCATCGAGCTCGGGGCCGCGTCTCCAGCACGAGGCGAATGGCGACGCGTCAGCGCGAACTGGTGAAACGAAACCCAAGCGGCTGCGCCGGCGGCGTAGCAAGGCCGCCGCGAAGCGTTATGAAACCCTGCTCAAGCTCGATCACTATGATTTACAGAAGAGCTGCGAGACCGACATCTACTACATCGGCTGGTATGACAAGGCGGCGCGTCAGACGCGCCGGCGAACGCTGAACACCGTCGATACCAAGCTCGCCATGGCTGAAGTCGAGCGGATCGACAAATCCGGCTTCACGGGCGATCCGGCATTCTTGCTCGGCGTCGGCGTCGGCGTCGATATCGGCCGCGTGCTCAGAGCATATCAAGCCTCCCGTGAAGGCGCCCCAAGCGCTGACTTCAATCGTGTCGCCATCGACAAATACCTCGTACCGCTCATTGGCCATATAGAAGTCACCGCCTGGAAAAAGGACGATGATTTCGAGCAGCTCCAAGAAGCATTCCTCGAGCAAGGTCACTCGCTCGGTTACTTCAGTCGTGTCTGTGCCGGTCTCCGAGCTGCGCTACGAAAGGCGGAAGATCGCAAACTGATCCCACATGCGCCACGCATTCCAGAACCGATGAGCGCCGAGGACCTCGACAAGGCGCCGCTTAAGGGCCGGGTCATGACCCCGGCTGAAATTGCCGCCTTGATCGACCAGATCGCCGAATACCACTTCCTGAACTATGCGATCGCAGGGATCAACAGCGGCGGCCGGCAGGCCACAATTCTCGGCGCCGACACGACGCAGATCGATTGGCAATATCGTCTCTTCAACATGAACGCGCCCGGCCGGCGCCAAAACAAAAAGTACCGTCCCACCATACGGATTGCCGCGACGTGGGAGCCATGGCTCAAGGCTGTTCCTCAGGGTCGCCTCATCACCTATCGCGGCAACCCGGTGGCGTCCCTGAGGACTGCCTTCCGGAAGGCGCGCGACGACGCGAAGCTGAAGCCTGACGCACATGGCGTAGCCGTCACCACTTACTCTTTGCGGCACTCGCTCGGACGCTATTTAGAAGAATGTGAGGTGCCGGCGGTCGAGCGTTCGCTCCTGCTCGGGCATGAAAAGTTCTTTAACAAAAGAACAACCGAACGCTACAGCCCGCTCAATCCGCGAAACCCATCCTTTTTGAAGGCCGCGACTGAGGCGATCGAAAAGTTCGTCCGGGAAATCAATACCCACACCAAAAAGTGGGACTTGCTGGTCCCCTACCAAACGAAGCCTGGCTACGCCGCCGTCAGCCGCACGCGGACGACCTGTCCGAACGACGCCCCTCGACCGACATCGAAGGCGGATGAGGAGGGCGACAGCTGAACATGTCATCACCACTTCTTCCAGCTTATAACGCCGACACGCGGTCTCCTGAAACTGTTCAAGCTTACCGCCAACGCTATGGTCAGTTAAAGCGTGCGGCCATGGCGCAGCTCGCAAGCTCGTTTGATCCATCATCGTTTGTCGATTGGGTTATTGACGTAAAACGGCACAACTGGAACGCGTCGACTTGGCGTCAAAACCGCGCCGCGATGAAAGAGGGCCTCCAAGACGAAGTTGCCTCGGAGCCCGGTCGCGCCACGCAAATTAAGCGCGCCATCGAACGGCTCGACCAAACCCGTCCGGCACCGTCAAAAGCAAGAGCGCCAAAAACCTCGGCCAAAAAGGCGAAACGCTTTGCAATTGGAGACATGACCAGGATTCATCATGCGGCGCTGGCATCCGCCTCGCCGAACGCTCAGGTGCTCGCCGACATTCTGTTAGCGACCTCGGTCGCGGGGTTACGGCCGATCGAATGGCGGTCGGCCACATTCGGACCCTCCTCGGTGCCCGGATTTGCCTGGGAGATGACTGTCCTGAACGCCAAACGCAATGCGGTTCGCGCACATGGTGAGTTCAGGACCCTCCGCTGGACAGGTCTAGACCTGATAACCGTCGGCGCCATCGAGCGCTCGATCGACGTCGCCCAAAAGGCCAAGACCGCCGAGCACTACAAGCGAAAACTCATGACCTTGGCTGCCATGATGAGGCGACTTACGGCGGCCCTGTTTACGAGCCGGAAAAAGCGCCCCACGCTCTACACCGCTCGCCACGAGGCGATCGCGCATTGGAAATTGCATTACGTCGAGACGCAATCGACCCCGGAGGGCCGGCTTAATGGGCTTGCCGTCGTTGCAGCTTTAAGCGGCCACGCGAGCGACGAAACCGCCACAACGCACTATGGACGATCGCGGCGAGATGAGCGCGCTGGCCGCGGCGTGCCTCAAGCGGACCCTTCCGAAGTCGCTCGCATCCGCCCACGTATGTCCATGACCCTCACTCGTCTCCTAGACCTGAAGGCCCGGTCTATCGGCCAGCGGCCCCGGTGATAGAGACCTTTACGTCGCGCGTTCGCGGAGGATCAAGCGGCACCGATACAACGGCGATGACTTGTTATGACATGTCATCGATGAACTGCCTCAACTGCTCGCTCAGCCGACTGCGGGAGACCGCATAATGCCCAAGAGCGACGCGGATGCGGATGAACAGCATCTCTTCAGTCTGTTGAGGGATCATCACTTCGAAGAGCGCCCAGCTTGGGTCCGGCTGGCGGGCGTCGAAACCGGCGGTAAGGGCGCGGGCGGAGCGAAGCCGAAGAGCAAACAGGCGGAAGCGAAGGCCAAACAACGCGTCCACGACCGCGAAAACGGATGGGCCGAGTGCTACGCGAAAGCACCCGACGATGACGAGGCTCGCCGCCTTATCGCAGAAGTCGGCAAGGCCCTAAAGGACCCTCGCACCCGCAGGGGTCTCCGCATCCTGCTTCGGAACCCTCGCGCGGCTCTGTTGGGAGAGCGGGTATTCCGCCGACGAGGTATCCGCTGGTTCATTGCTCGGCTCGTGCTCGGCGGTTCACGCCGTCTGAATGGCTTGCGAAAGCACTGACACTTCCAGACTCCGCCTATTCAGCATGGCGCAACCCGAAAGGATTCGAACCTCTGCCCCCAGATTCGTAGTCTGGTGTGCACCATTGAAATAATTGAATAATTTTTCAAACCGGCCTCAATTGGCCACCCGAGTGCCAATAGTTTACCACCGCTTTGCAAACCGCAGCGGGCGAAGAATCCAGCCTGCTTGACCAAACCGAGGCCGGTCCGGCCGCCGAACATCCCACATCACCGTATTGTTGCTGCTTGAACCCCGGCCCGCGTCGTCGCCGGCGGCGGACACCGTACTCGTCTCACAAAATTGAGCGCTCATCGAACCTTAACCAACCATACCGAACGCCTCTTTTAATTGTCGCCTTTTGTCATACATTTGGCGACATGAAAAAAGATGGCGATCTCTCACGCGACGAACGGATGACCTCTCTAATCGCGGACCTGACCTGGATCGCAATCGGCTGGGCGCCCGAGCCCCTGATGCTTGAGGACTCCCCGCTTCTCGAACAGTGGCATTGGAACACCTACCCCGAATCCGCCGATCCGGCCCTGGCGGGAATCGTGACCGGACATCCAATCCGCGGAGGCGGCACGACAATCGAAACGCCTCCCGTCCTGGCGTTCGGGGTCTCGGGGAACTGGGTGAGGACCGCATCACGCTTCTATCGCCTCGGAAAGGCGCGCGCCGATGGATGACCGCGCACTTCCGGCTATCGCGCGCTGCGCGATGCAGCCAACCTGGGCAGACGCACACAAGCTGCTCGTCTGTCTCGCAGCCGACGCCGGCGCCACGCTGCCGCCGGCTGGCGTCGCAGCCGGTCTGGCCGGCAGCGCCGCCAAGGCCGGCGAAGCGGGCGTCTGGGCGATGAAGCGAGCAATGGCGCGCTCCGTTGCCGACGCGCTCGCCGCCGCGGGGCACGAGCCCCTCGGACAAGCTTGGTGGTTGCTTTCGCTCGATCCCAAGTCAAAGACCGACATGAGCGAAGGAAGCAGCGCAATCGTACTGGCGACCGCCGTCTGCTCCGACACGCTGCTCGCTGAAACGGCGCGCGCGTGGCAGGCTCTCGCAAATGCGGCGAGCCCGGATGCGCATCCGGATCCGATCGCCGCGGCGCACCGCTTACGCTCGCAGGAGCGGGCGCAGTCCACACCGTCGCAAGCCGGCATACTGGACGGCCTTCCCTTCCTCGTCGCTGCCCAACCCTCCTACGAGAAAGCCACGCGCGTCGCGCTGTTCGCGGCCAACGAGATGCTCGACGCGATCGAATACGCGGGTACGCTCCGCGGCGCCTTCGCGGAAGGACGCCGTCCGCCTCGGAATCGCTCCCCTTCGCCGCGCACAGGCCATCGCCTCGGCATGGCACATGAGCGCTCACTTCGAGTGGCCCATCGGGAAGCCCACCCGCGAACCCGACGAGGTCGACCTCTTCGTCGCGGCGCATCGTCTTGCGGAAGGGCTACTCTCGAACATGGGCGTAACTGAGGTTCCGCCGAGCGACCCCGAATACGAGGCCGACGGCGAACCGGAGGACGCGACGGAGACCGGTGCGGTCGTCGTGCTCGGCATGGTCGGCGGCGTCTCGACAACGACCTCGGCCAAGGAGGCAGCCTCCGCATTCTGCACGATAGCAGGAATGCCGTTGCCCAGGATCCGCGTCCCTGACTTGGCCGAAGTACGCGCGAGACTCCGGGCGGAATTTCCGCATCTCGCCCTGCAGATCGACACGATCCTCGCCGATGTCGGCGGCAAGGAGTTCGTGAAGCTGTCGCCGCTCCTCCTCGTGTCCGGCCCTGGCGCCGGGAAAACCCGCTTTGCACGGCGGCTCGCCGAGCATCTCGATGTTCCGCTGCATAGGTACGACGGAGCCGGCGCGTCCGACAACGCCTTTTCTGGAACGGGCCGCCGATGGTCGAGCGGCGAACCCTCCGTTCCCCTTGAAGCGGTCCGCATCACCGGCGTCGCAAATCCGATCGTACTCGTTGACGAAATCGACAAGTCGGGCACCTCGCGGCACCACGGGTCTCTCGGGGCCGCCATGTTGCCGTTCCTCGACGCCGAGACCGCCGCCCGGTATCCTGATCCCTACGCCTTGTCGGCGTGCGATCTGTCTAACATCAGCTACATCGCGACAGCGAACGACGACGCCGCCATACCGCCGCCGTTGAGGGACCGTTTCAGGGTGCTGCACCTACCGCTTCCCGACCGTCAGCACCTCCCCGAGTTCGCACGCGGCATTGTCGGCGACATCGCCGCCGCCGTCGGCGACGACCCCAGGTGGTTTCCCGATTTGAATGAAGAGGAGCTCATGATCGCCGAGCGCCTTTGGCCTGGCGGCAGCATGAGGCGGTTGAAGGCCGTCATAGAAAGGCTGATAGAGCGCCGCGGGACACAGAAGAACTGATCTCAAGATAGCACCAAGCGGCTTGGTACCCGCGACGTTGACCGAGCACGCGGCAACAGTAGGCTCCCCAAAATCCGATTGCGAATTGGTCGCGTGAGACAGATGAAGGTCTCACGGGGACGCCGGCGTGACAAACCGCCGGCATGATCATATGGGACGGCAGGCATCAAATTAGTCTAGGAAGTTGTGTGGCTTCGGCTGCCGCGTAGGCTGCCAAGAAAGCTGAATGCTGGCGCCACGGAAGCCGTTGATAACCGCCATTCATTGTTCTACCGCCGCGGCGGCATGTCATACATTCGGCTCCATCGTCAGACGATTCGGGAGTCTCGCATGGCAAAAAGCGCACGTACTCAGAAACGGCCACCGCTGCGCGACGCCCGGATCAACATTCGGCTTAGCGGTGAATTGCACACCAAGCTTGTCGAATTGTCGCAGAAGGAAAGCCGCTCGCTGTCCAGCTATATCGAGCGGATCCTCGACAGACACGTGACCGAAATCAAGCGCCGCTAGCCCGGGTCGCTCGCTCGCACTCCTTCCCGTTTACCTTTCTCAGCGTTTCCGATTGCTCTATGTCGCCACTTGTATGACAAATGGCGACATAAAGAACGGAGAAACGCGTGAAAAGAACTGTTTGCATGGGACGCCCCTCGACGACGGTCGTGTACCGGCCGGACGTGGGAATTGCCGGCATTCGCCTTGTGCAGGACGATGCAGCGCGGATCGCGGTACTCGCAATGCCTGTCGTGGATATTCCGCGCCTCGGCGTGCTTCGCGACCTCTTGGGTCCCGGCAGGACGCTTGACGCCGCGTGCGCCTATGCATGGGCTGACCACGGCCAAGTCTACTTCGGCGAAACCCAGGGGATCGTCGGCCGCCTAAAAGACCATGCCAGAAAGCGCGACATGGTCTTCGGCACAGAGACCTACGTCGTCTCGACGTTCGATAGCTACCTCGACAAGCCGGCAGTCCTGCATATGCAGCGCGTATTCAGCGACGCGGCAAAGCGCGCCGGCCTGATGCACGTCGTAGAGGGCGTCCGCCCTCCCGCACAGCTACTGGCACCGGCCAGGGCGGCGGCTATCGAACGCATGATTGCCGACGCATATCCACTTTTCTTCGACGCGGGGCTCAGAGCATTTCATTCCAGTGGTCCGCCCAACCTCGATCGACTGGGATTTGCGCGCCGCGATGTTGAGCAGGACATTCGGACGGAGGAAGAAGACACCAACATAGAAATCGGTGCGACCGTCGGTCCGGATTCTATAGCGCAATGCCAACTGACGTACGCGAACGTTTGGG
>JAHCKF010000120.1 GCA_026125925.1 Pseudolabrys sp. | reverse complement strand
AACCTTCGGCATGTCCCACTTGTCGTCGAACTCGATGCCGACGTCGCGCTCGATCCACGGGAAGGCGTTTTCCTGGCCGACCGCGACCAGCACGTCGTCGCAGGGAAAGTGCTGATCCGGTTCGCCGGCCGGCACCAGCTTGCGCCGGCCCTTGGCGTCGAACTCGGCCTTCACCTTCTCGAAGGTGATGCCGGTCAACTTGCCGTTGTCGTGCGTGAATGCCTTGGGCACCAGGTAATTGTGGATCGGAATGCCCTCGTGCTGGGCGTCTTCCTTCTCCCACGGCGAGGCTTTCATTTCCTCGAAGCCGGAGCGCACGACCACTTGTACGTCGTCGCCGCCGAGGCGGCGCGCCGAGCGGCAGCAGTCCATCGCGGTGTTGCCGCCGCCGAGCACGATGACGCGCCGGCCGATCTTGCTGATATGTCCGAACGACACCGACGACAGCCAGTCGATGCCGATATGGATATTGGCGGCCGCTTCCTGGCGGCCGGGAATGTCGAGGTCGCGGCCGCGCGGCGCGCCGGTGCCGACGAAGATGGCGTCGTAGTTTTCCGACAGCAACTGCTTCAGCGAGTCGATCTTCGTGCCGCCGCGGAATTCGACGCCGAGATTGAGGATGTAGCCGGTCTCTTCGTCGATGACGCTGTCGGGCAGACGAAATTTCGGGATCTGCGAGCGGATCATGCCGCCGGCTTTGCGATCGCCGTCGAACACCACGCATTCATAACCGAGCGGCGCGAGGTCGCGCGCCACGGTCAGCGAGGCGGGGCCGCCGCCGACCAGCGCGATGCGCATGCCGTTCTTGCGCTGCGCCGGCTTGGGCAGCCGCGCCGTGATGTCGTCCTTGAAGTCGGCGGCGACGCGCTTGAGGCGGCAGATCGCGACCGGATCGGCTTCGACGCGGCCGCGGCGGCAGGCCGGCTCACACGGGCGGTCGCAGGTGCGCCCGAGCACGCCGGGAAACACGTTCGATTGCCAGTTGATCATGTAGGCGTCGGAATAGCGCCCGTGCGCGATCAACCGGATGTATTCGGGAACGGGCGTGTGTGCCGGGCAGGCATACTGGCAGTCGACCACTTTATGGAAGTACTGCGGGTCGGAAATGTCCGTGCTCTTCATCGCGTCCTCGATACGCGCTTCACGCGACGTCACTCTGGCGCCGCACCCGCGCGCAGCCGCTCGCAGCGGCCGTCTCCCCCCGGGCCGGTCTCATTCGTCTGGACCGACTCCGTAAGGGTCATCATATGACTTAGAATAAATTTAGGCTACGGGTCCCGCCGCCGTGTCTGGGGGCAACGCAGCGCAGGGCCGGCCGGGCAGGCCGGAACCGCAGGTGATCGCCGAACATCCCCTGTATTTGCCGGGCCGAAGGCCTATTTATGCAGTGCGTCACCGCTGTTTTTCCGCAGCCGCATGCGGTAAGGGGAGCTGGATATTGCGCCGCACAAACCCGGCGGCCCGCTCACGAAGTTGTTAGACCGACGATGAAGCTGATCCTGTTCGATATCGATGGCACGCTGGTGGACAGCCAGCACATGATCTGCGCCGCCATGACGCAGGCTTATGCCGCGCAGGGGCTCGTCGGCCCGGCGCCGGAGGCGGTGCGCGCCATCATCGGCCTGTCGCTGCCGCACGCCATTCGCCAGTTGTCATTAGGGCAGGATCATCCGATCGACGGACTGGTCGCCGCTTACAAGGACACGTTCTCGACCATGCGCGCCGCCGGTCAGTGGAAAGCGTCGCTGTATCCCGGCGCGGCCGCGGCGATCGCCGCGCTGCGCCGGCGCGACGATGTCGTGCTTGGCGTCGCCACCGGAAAGTCGCGCCGCGGCGTCGCGGCGATGGTCGAGCAGCACGGCTGGGACAACATCTTCGCCACCATTCAGACGGCGGATACCTCGCCGTCGAAGCCGCATCCGGACATGGTGCTGTCGGCGATGCGCGAGACCGGCGTCACGCCGGAGCATACGGTGATGATCGGCGACACCGCCTTCGACATGCAGATGGCGCGCTCAGCGGGCGCGCATGCGCTCGGCGTCGCCTGGGGCTATCATCCGGTGGCCGACCTGCACGAGGCGGGCGCCCATGCGGTGGTCAATGATTTCACCGGCCTCGATCCGGCGCTTGCCGCCTTGTGGCCGGACGCTGCGGCGCTGTCGGCCCCTGTTGCCAGCACGAGTGCCAATCATGCGTGATCTGCTCGAGGATATTTTCGAGAACCAGCCGAAGGACCCGATGCTGTCGGCGCGCCAGGGCGCCAAGGTCTCGTTGCGCAAGCGCTTCTACAAGGAAGCAACGCGCGGCGCGGCGACGGAAGAGGGCCATCCGCTGCTGCTCGACGGCAAGCCGGTGAAGACGCCGGCGCGCCGTGCGCTGGTGGCGCCGTCGGCGGCGCTCGCCGATGCGCTGGCGCAGGAGTGGGAGGCGCAGGCCACAGAGATCGATCCGTCGCGCATGCCGCTGACGCGGCTGGCCAATGTGGTGATCGACGGCGTCGCCGCGGCGCCGCAGCCGGTGATCGACGAGATCGCCAAATATCTCGGCTCCGATCTTCTTTATTATCGCGCTGACGAGCCGCACGGCCTGGTGACGCGGCAGAACGAATTGTGGAATCCGATGCTTGACTGGGCGCGCGACGAACTCGGCGCGCGCTTCGTGCTGGTCGAAGGCATCATGTTCGCCGAGCAGCCGGCGGAATCCATCGCCGCCGCGCGTGGCGCGATCCCTAACGACCCGTGGCGGCTCGGCGCCATGGCGTCGGTGACCAACATCACCGGCTCGGCGTTGATCGCGCTGGCGCTCGATGCCGGCGCTTTCGACGCCGGCAAACTGTGGGCCGCGGCGCATGTCGACGAGGACTGGCAGGCCTCGCAATGGGGCCATGACGAAATGGCCGTCGAACGCCGCGCCGCGCGCTTTGCCGAATACGAAGCGGCGGCGAAGGTGTTGAGGCTCACGTAGCTTCTTCGCTTCTTTCTTCACCTCTCCCATGGGGAGAGGTCGGCATGCGAAGCATGCCGGGTGAGGGGTTACAAATTATCGGTACGCACTTGCCCCCTCACCCCAACCCTCTCCCCCATAGCTCGCCGGACGGCGAGCGTTCGCTCGCCTGTGGGGAGAGGGGGCCTGCTGAGGTTGAGGCAGACTTTTACGCTCAAACAAAAAGGGCGGATGCTCATCGCACCCGCCCTTCGCCATTCTCAACTCACTCAGCGCTTAGAACTCACGCGCGATCGCCGCATCGACCGAGTAGCGGCCGCCGCCGCGCAGCACGAAGGACAGTGCGACGATGCCCCACAGCAGCGGGTATTCGTAGCCGCCATCGGTCCAGAAGTAGCCGGCGGGCAGATGCACGCTCACGACCGCCACCGCCATCAGGCCGGTGACCAGCGCCGCCACCGGGCGGGTGAGGAAGCCGACGGCCAGCATGATGCCGCCGACGAACTCGATCAGGCCGGCGATCAGGGCGAAGGACGCCGGCAGGCCGAGCTTGGTGGCGAAGAATTGCCCGGTGGCTTCGACGCCGTAGCCGCCGAAGGCGCCGAACAGCTTCTGTGCGCCGTGCGGCACCAAAGCGAGGCCGGCAGCGACGCGGACAAGCGGCTCGCCGAGCGGGGCGAGGGCGCGGGTAACGGGCGCCAGTGCCGGGATGATCGGGCGGGCGGTCGAGGGAGCGTTGGAATAGGTCGCGGTGGTCATGGTTGCCTCCAGGGTCTGAATTCGGGGACCGGAACGGCGATCCGCCCGGTTTGTGGCGGTAGATTTAGGCCGGCTTCCGAATTGCAACAATCCGTGTTATTCGAATAAGACTGTTGCAATTATTGGGACAATCATGGACCGGCTTGCCGCCCTCGAGGCCTTCGCCAAGGTCGCGGAAACACAGTCGTTTTCCGAGGCTGCCCGGCGGCTGCGCTCGTCCAAATCGGCCGTCAGCCGCCATGTGGCGGCGCTGGAAGCCGATCTCGGCGCCCGGCTGCTCCACCGCACCACGCGCTCGCTGACGCTCACGGAAGCGGGCCGCAGCTATTACGAGCGCGCCAGCCGCATCCTGGCCGATCTCCAGGAAGCCGATGCCTCGGTCAGCCAGTTGCAGGCGGCGCCGCGCGGCCGGCTGCGCGTCAACGCACCGATGAGCTTCGGCTTCTTGCATCTGGCCGGGGGGCTGGGCGATTTCCTGACTCGCTATCCGGAGATCGAGCTCGATGTCGCGCTCACCGATCGCTTTGTCGATCTGGTGGACGAGGGCGTCGATGTCGCGGTGCGCATCGGCAACCTGAGCGATTCAAGTCTGGTGGCGCGGCGCCTCGCCGTCATCCGCCGCGTGGTCTGCGCCAGCCCGGATTACCTGAAGGCGCGCGGCGTGCCGCAGACGCCGGACGACCTCAAGGCGCATGACTGTCTGATCAACACCAACATGGGCGCCGGGCGCGAATGGCGCTTCGCCCATGCCGACGGCAAGCCGTGGCCCGTCGAGGTCAATGGCCGCATGCATTCGAACAATGGCGACATGCTGCGCGTCGCCGCGCTGCGCGGCCATGGCTTCGTCGATCTGCCGACTTTCATCGTCGGCGAGGATCTCAAGGCCGGAACGCTCGTCGGGGTGCTCGAGCCCTATGTGGCGCAGCACCTGACGCTGAACGCCGTCTATCCGACGGCGCGGCACTTGTCGCCCAAGGTGCGTGCCTTCGTCGATTTTCTCGGCCAGCGCTTCGGTGGCGACCGGCCTTATTGGGACGTGACGGTCTAGCTACCTGTAGCCCGCATGGAACGAAGCGGAATGCGGGGACGGCGTCACGGATTTCGCTGCGCTCATCCGGGCCACAAGCTATTATGGATGCACGGGGGGCTCCCATGAAAATCACGCTCGATCTGTCCAAGCTCGTCGAGGACGGCAAAATCACCGCCGAGGAGGCGGAGCGGCTCAAAACGCTGGCCTCGCACGAGACCGGCTCGCTCGCCGTCAACATCCTGATCGCCTTCGGCGTCATCTCGATTGCCGCCAGCGTCGGCGCGCTGCTGCCGAGCGCGACAACGGTGATCGTGATGGGCCTCGTCATGTTCGCCGCCGGCTGCGCGGTGGTGCTCAACAACGTGGTGCAGTGGACGGTGTTCGGCCAGATACTGCTGGTGACCGGCGCGCTGATGTTTTCCGGCGGCGTCATCGGCGAGATGGAAGGCTCGGTGGCCTCGATGCTGATCGTGACCGCGGCGCTCGCCGCCGCGTCGCTGCTGGCGCGTTCGGGCTTGCTCGCGGCGCTCGCCGTCATCGCGCTGTCGGCGACGCTTGGCGCGCGCACCGGCTACAGCCACGCGACCTATTCGCTCGCCATCTTCGAGCCGACGCTCACCGTCGTGCTGTTCTCGGCCCTGGCGCTGGCGGCCTATCTTGGCTCGCTGCGGCTGAAGGCGGATTACGAGCGGCTCGCCATCATGGTGGCGCGCACGTCGATCCTGCTGGTCAACTTCGGCTTCTGGGTCGGCTCGCTGTGGGGCGATCCCTTGTTCCTGCTGCGCGGATTCAAGGAGCACGATCCGGCGATGATGATGAAGAGCATCGTCGTCCCGCCTTACGTCTTCGGCATCGGCTGGGCGGTGGTGCTGATCGGCGCCGCGCTGTGGGCGGTGACGGTGAACCGGCGCTGGCTGGTGAACATCGCCGCCGCGTTCGGCGCCATCCACTTCTATACGCAGTGGTTCGAACACCTCGGCGCGACGCCCGTGTCGGTGCTGCTCGGCGGCGTCTTGATGCTAGCGATCGCCTTCGGGCTGTGGACGTTCAACAGGAAGATGGCGGCGACCGGCGGCAGCGCCGCGACCTAAAGCTGCGCCTCAATGGCGGCCTTGTCGATGACCGACCAGACACGCGCGATCTTGTCTTCGAGCAGTTCGTAGAACACGTTCTCGGCAAACGTCACGCGCCGGCCATCGATGGCAAGCCCGAGAAACTGGCCTTTCGGCGTGCAGTCGAAGACGAGACGCGCGGCCACGCGGTCGCCGTCACAAAGCAGCATGTCGATCTTGAACTGCAAATCCGGGATGTCGTCGAAGTTTTGTTCGAGCATGCGGCGGTATCCCGCCAGCCCGAGCCGCCGGCCGTTGTGGGTCACGGCATCGTCGACGAAGTCGCCGAGCCGCCCCCAGTCCTGCCGGTTGAGACAGGCAATATAGGCGCGATACAGGCCGGCAAGGTCGTCGCTCATGGCGCAATACGGCTGTGGACTTTCAACAGGAAGATGGCGAAGGCGTAAGCCTCATCCTCAGTTCGTAGCCCGGATGAAGCGTAGCGAAATCCGGGACCGATGGCCCCGCATTCCGCTGCGCTCCATGCGGGCTACAAAGTGAGTGCAGCGCCCTCAATGCCCGTCCGGGCTTCCCTTGCGGCCGATCTCGTAGAGGAACCAGACGCGCTTTTCGGCAGCGTCGATGTAGTTCTCCAGGAGGCTCGCGGTGGCGACGTCGTTGTGCTCGTCGCACAGGTCGTGCGCTTCGCGCATCGCGGTGACGACGCGCTGGTTGTCGTCGCGCAGCTCGGCGATCATGTCTTCCGGCGAGACATAGGCAGCGTCATTGTCGGCGATGCGCGTCTTGTTCTTGATGTCGCCGATGGAGCGGATGGTGTTGCCGCCGATCTTGCGCACGCGCTCGGCCAGTTCGTCGGTGGTGGCGAAGATTTCCGCGGCCTGCTCGTCGAGCAGCAGATGATAGTCGCGGAAATGCGGACCGCTGACGTGCCAGTGGAAATTCTTGGTCTTGACGTAAAGCGCAAAGGAGTCGGCGAGGATCGCGTTGATGGCGCCGGCGATGTCCTTGCGGGCATTGTCGCCGAGATCGCTGGGGGTTTTCAGGCGCGGAGTGGTGGGAGGAGCCATGACGCAGATCCTTTATGTGCAGGGAGGAACGACGCGATAATAGTCGGGAACCGCGAAAGTTCCATTGCACCGAAGGGCTGGCTGCCACCCACAAAAGGCTGGTCAGGTTATATGCAAGTTTAATTGCGCAGATTGCCGGCCGCGGCCGCCACCGCGCTCATGAGCTTGGCCCAGTCGCCGTCCGCGCCCTGGCGGAAGACGCGCATGGTCTCGTACCAGGGCGTATCCTCGCGCGCGATCATCCAGCGCCAGTCGGAGATCAGCGGCACCAGTGTGAACACCGGCCGCGCCAAAGCGCCGGCCAGATGCACGATCGAGGTGTCGCAGCCGATCACCAGATCGAGGTTCTCCATGATCGCGGCGGTGTCGAGAAACAGCGGCGCCTTGGCATCGTTGTCGGCATCGAGCGTGCGGATCTGCTCGCGGAACGACACGCCGCGGATCTCACCGAGCGGCGCGCCCTTCTGCAAGGCGAACAGCTCGACACCCGGAATATCGGCGATCGCCTTGAAGGCGGCGAGGGGAATGTCGCGGCGCGAGGTCTGCGTGCGGTCGGCATGGCCCGGCGCCCAATTGATGCCGATGCGAAGTCCCTTCTTCGGCCCCAAAGTCTCGCGCCACTTTTCGACCAGCGCCGGATCGGCGGAAAGATAGGGCGTTTCGCCCGGCATGGTGTCCGGCGTGATCTTCATCAGGCCCGGCACGCTCATCAGCGGCGCCCAGCGGATCGGCTTGTCGCTCGCGCGCAACTCGTCCTCGCTCACCGCAATCGTCACGCCCTTGAGCGTGGACAGGAGCTCCTTCAGTCCCGGCTTGGCGAGCAGCGTCACGTCGTGGCCCTGCGCGGCGAGCCACGGCAGGAGCCGTGCGAACTGGATGGTGTCGCCGAGCCCTTGCTCGGCCACCAGCACGATGCGTTCGTCCGGGCGCGCCTCGCCATGCCAGCGCGGATCGGGCAGGGCCTTGTAGGTCGGCTTGGGCAACTGGCCGCGATGGTCGTAATCGGCAAAGCCCGCTTCCCAGTCGCCCAGCATCATCTTGATCTGGCCGCGCGCGGCGTACGCCTCGTGCATGCGCGGCGCAGCCTTGATCGCCTGGTCGTAAGAGGCGATCGCTTCCGCGAAGCGGCGGCTTGTCGCCGCGCCATCTCCCGCGCTTTGGCCGAGCTCGATGAGGCCGAGATCCTTCAGCACCTGACCGCGGTTCATGTAGACGCTGGGCTCGCCCGGCGCGCAGACGATGGCCTTGTCGTAATCCTTGAGCGCGTCGGCCGGGCGGCCGATCAGCTCGTAGAGCGCGCCGCGGTTGACGAGGTCGGTGGCCGAGGCCGGATCGAGCTCGAGCGCGCGGTCGAAGCTCTTCAGCGCCTCCAGCGGCAGGCCGGCATCGACCAGGATGCTGCCGCGGTTGCCGTGGGCCGCGGCGAGGTTGGGGTCGAGCGTGATGGCCTGGTCGATCGCCTTGATGGCCTCGAGCGGCTCGCCGAGGCGGTCCAGCGCCTGGCCGAGCACATTGTACATCTTGGCGGTGGCCGGGCCGAACTTGATGGCGCGGCGCACGACATCGACGCCTTCCTTGAACTGGCCCTCGGCGCAGGCGATCACCGCGCAGTAATACAGCGTCTCGGCGTGCTCGGGATTGATCCGCAGCACCTCCATATACCGCTCCATCGCCGGGCGATGCTCGCCCTGGCGGTGGTGAAACAGGCCCTGTTGCAGGATCTGGGCGATGGTCTGCGGAGATGTCGTCGGCTCGGTCATGCGGGGCTTCTAGGGGGGATTTGGGGGGATGTGAAGGGTACTCCTCTTACCCTCTCCCCTTGTGGGAGAGGGTGCCTGAGTGCGGCGAAGCCGCGCGAAGGCGGGTGAGGGGTCGGAGTTAGACGCTGCGTTGACCCCTCACCCGGCTCAGCCCTTCGGGCTTCGCCACCCTCTCCCACATAAGGGCGTTCACGCCCGTCTTCGACGGGCTATGGGGAGAGGGAAGGAAGCGAAGCCCTTTTGCAGCGCACCCAAGGCTGTGACATTCTCCGCCCGAGACGAGACAAGGCAGGGCCGGAAGCGACCATGAAAGACATCCTCGACAGACTGGAAGAGCGGCGCGCCGAGGCCCGCCGGGGCGGCGGCGACAAGCGTATCGAGGCGCAGCA
>JAHCKF010000012.1 GCA_026125925.1 Pseudolabrys sp. | reverse complement strand
CGTTGAATCCTGTGGCGACATAGGTATCGGCAAAATTGGTACCACGCACCGACTCGATCGCAACGAAAGTGTCGCTCCCCACCGTTGCGTCTCCGATCACGGTGCCGGCGGCCATGTCGACGCTGATGCCGCTGCCGACGGCGAAATCATTGTTATAGATCACTCGATCGAAGCCGCCGCGGCCATCGAAGGTATCGTTACCCGCACGGCCGTCAAATATTTCAACAACGTTGCTGGGAGTGCTGCTGCCGTAGAGGCTGTCGCTGAACTGTGAACCGACGAGATTGACAACCCCGCCCAAGATGACGTCCGAGCCGACCGATGCGTTGCCGGTCGCCGTCCCGGCCAGTAGATCGACCGTCACACCGGCAGTCGCGTTGTAGAAGGCAAGTTGCGTGCTTCCATTTCCGGTGACCGTATCATTCCCAGCCAGGCCTTCGAATTCGTTGAACGCGCCGTTCGAGCCGGCATTGGTGCTTGCGTTGCTAAAGCCGCTAGCATTGTAGGTGTCGTCGAAATTCGACCCGCGGACCATTTCGATGGACTGTAGGGCGTCAGTGCCGGCGCTCGCGCCCGTCGCGCTGCCCGCCGCCAGATTGATGGTTACACCGGACGTCTCGAAATCGTAGCGCACCCGATCGAGGCCTCCCATGCCGTTGATCAGATCGTCGCCGCCACGGCCCTCGAACTGCTCCGTGCCGAAATTGCTGCCGATGAGCGTGTCGTCGAACTGCGAGCCGCGGGCCGCATTGACGCCGCTAAAGGTGTCTGTCCCGACCGAGCCATCGCCACTGCTGGTTCCCGTTCCGAGGTTGACCGTCACTCCGCCCGTCGCATGCAGATAGGACACACGCGTCGCCCCGTTGCCGATGATGGAATCGTCACCGCCCATCCCCTCGAACTCGTTGAAGGTGCCGTTCGAGCCTGCATTCGTGCTCCCGCCGCCGAACCCTACGGCCGTGAAATCATCGGTGAAATCGCCACCCTGGACCAACTCGATTGAATGGAGCGTATCCGTACCCACGCCCAGCCCGCTGGCCGTGCCGGCAGCCAGATCGATCGTCAGCGAACCGGTAGCATCGGTATAGACCGCACGGTCGAAGCCGCTCCCGCCCTCAAGCGTGTCGTTGCCGGCGAGCCCCTGCAGATCGTCGTCGCCCCCAAGACCCTGGATCAGGTCAACTCCCGCCGTGCCTGCCAGGATATTCCTGTCGCCGTCGCCGGTGATCATGTTGACCGATTCAAACACGAAGTCGTTCTGGGTCAGGTTCGTCGCGGTGACCCCGGTCAACGTGATGGAGTTGCCAGCGCCGAAGTTGATCAGCGTGTCCGGGCCCGACTGGCTGATCATGGGCAGCAACTGCGACCAGCCGGTAATGCCGGAACCGGCGAGGTTGATTTTGTCGCTTTGCCCCTGGTCGAAATCGGCGACGGTGTCCGCGCCGTCCGAATAGATGAAAATGTCGGCGCCGCCCTTGCCGGTCAGCGTGTTGCTCCCATTATCGCCCTTGAGGGTATCGTCGAACAGCGAACCGCTCACGGCATCGACGCCGCTCAGCGTATCATGTCCGACGGACGCATCGCCATCCGCGGTCCCCGCGGCGAGGTCGACGTTCACGCCGGAGGTCGCCATGTTGAAGGAGATCCGCGTGTTGCCGTTGCCGATGACGGTGTCGTCGCCCGACCAGCCCTCGAATTCGTTCAGCGCGCCTGTTGAGCCAGCATTGGTGCTCGCCCCGCTGAAGCCGGTGGCGTCGAATGTGTCGGCGAAGGCCGTGCCATACACCCCTTCAATCGACTGCAGCGTGTCGCTCCCGACGCTGAAATCCCCGGTAACGGTACCTGCCGCCAGGTTGACGTTGATGCCCGAGACCGTCCGATTGTCGTTGCTGTAGAGGGCGAAATCAAAGCCGCCGCGGCCATCTATCGCGTCGTTGCCGCCCCACCCTTCCAGTCGGTTGTCGTTTCCGTCGCCGGAGATCGTGTCGCCAAAGCCGGAGCCGCGCGCCCGGCTGACCCCCGTGAACGTGTCATGACCCACGGACCCGTTGCCGTCCGCCGTCCCGGCTTGCAGGTCGACGGTCACCGCACCATTGGCGTTCGCATAGCTGATGCGCGTATTGCCATTGCCGGTGATGGTGTCGTTGCCGCCCAGCCCCTGGAACTCATTGAAGTCGTCGCCATTTCCGATGTCCACGGAGGCGCCATGGAAATTGGTCGCGTCATAGACGTCGGCATAGTTGGTGCCGAAGACGGATTCCACAGAGATCAGCGTGTCGTTGCCGATCGCAGCGTCGCCTGTCACGGTCCCGGCCGCCATGTTGACGGTGATGCCTGATTGGGCCGACGGATCGTTGCCATAGATTGCACGGTCGAAGCCGGCACGCCCGTCGATCGTGTCATTACCGCTCCGGCCTTCGAAGGTCTCGGACGTCGGGATCGGGTTGGCGCTGCCCTGCAGCAGGTCGCCATAGCCAGAGCCGATCACCTGCATCACGCCGCCGGAGATAGTGTCGTGACCGACAGAGCCGTCGCCATCGACGGTGCCAGCGGCGAGGTCGACCGTCACACCGCCAGTTGCATTATAGAAGACAATTTGCGTCGCTCCGTTGCCAGTGATCGTATCATTCCCGGCCATGCCTTCGAACTCGTTGAATGTACCGTTCGAACCGGCATTGGTGCTTACGTTGCTGAACCCCGTAGCGTCATAGGTGTCGTCGAAACTCGATCCGCGGATCAATTCGATGGATTGGAGGGTATCGTGGTTCCCCACGCCGGCATCGCCGCCGGTGACGCTGCCCGAGGCGAGATCGACCTGGATTGCGGCGGAGTCGAAGTCGTAACGCGCCCGATCAAGGCCACCGAGACCATTGATCGTATCGCTGCCGCCCCGACCTTCAAATTGCTCGTTGCCCGCATTGCTGCCCGACAAAACGTCGTCGTAGGCCGAGCCGCGAACCTGACTGACACCGGTAAAGGCATCGGTGCCAACGCCGGCGGCGTCGCCCCCGGCAAGGCTTTGTCCCGTTCCGCTCGCGATACTCACTGTAACGGCGGCCGCCGCCGTTAGATACGAGACGCGCGTCGCACCGTTCCCCGTAATGACATCGTCGCCACCACGACCCTCGAATTCGTTGAACGTGCCGCCTGAGCCGGCATTTGCGCTGCCGCCGTTGAACCCGACGGCGTTATACGTATCCGCGTAGTCGCTGCCGGACACGAGCTCGATCGACTGCAACGTGTCGGTGCCGTTTCCGCTGACGCCCCCGGAAGCCATGTTGATCGAGAGCGGTCCGCTCGCGTCGCTATAGACTGCGCGGTCGAAACCGGCGCCGCCATCCAAAATGTCATTTCCGCCGAGGCCTTGCAGAACATCATCTCCAGCCAGGGCGTGAAGAGTGTCATCTTCGCTAGTGCCAAGCAGGGTGTTGGCGCCCGAATCTCCATTTAGTGTTTGGCCCGGGAGATCCGTGAGGTTGACAGTCAATACCTTCTCGTAGGTATTGCCACCGCCATCGATGACCTGGGCGGTGATCTGATGTGAGGATGCGGCCTCGTAATCGAGGGGGCCGGTGACGACAAGGTTGTTGCTGCTGTCAATGGCAAACAAGCCGCCGGCATTGTCGATCAGCGTGAACGTCGCCGTGTCCGCTGCATCGGGGTCGACGGCGTCCAAGGTGCCCACCACCGTACCGTCGGCGCTGTTTTCGTCGACGGTCAGGTTGGAGATGGTAATGTCCGTCGGGCTTTCGTTTACGTTGGCAATAGCAACGGTGAAGGCCTTATCGTAACTGTTACCGGCGCCGTCGGTGACGCGCACAGTCACTTGATGCGACGCGGCCGTCTCGTAATCGAGGGGGCCAGCGACGACGAGATTGTTGCTACCATCGACGGCGAAAAGGCCGCCGGCATCGTCGACAAGGGTGAACACCGCCGTGTCGGCCGCATCCGGGTCCACGGCCGACAAGGCTCCTACCACCGTGCCGCCGGCGCTATTTTCCGCAACGGTCAGGCTGGCGACGACAATGTCCGTCGGGCCTTCATTCACGTCGGAGACCGAGATCGTGAATTGCTTGTCGTAAGTGTTGTTGGCGCTGTCGGTTGCCCGGACGGTCACCTGATGCGAAGCTGCTGCTTCATAATCCAGAGTGCCGGCCACAACAAGGTTGCCGCCAACGATGCCGAACAAGCCGCCGGCATCGTCGACGAGCGCGAATGCTGCCGTGTCGCCCGAATCGGGGTCGAGTGCCGACAGTGAGCCGACGACAGCGTCATTTGCGCTGTTCTCGGCGACCGTGGCATTCGACAGAAGGATATTATTGGGCGGCACGTTCGCTATGACGGCCGCTGGACTGAAGTTGGCGTTGCTCAAATTCCCGTTGAGATTATAGAGTTCAATCTCCATGTCGCTCGCGGTCATCTGGCCATCGCCGTCGACGTCAATCTGAAGGGTCGAACCCTGCAGACGCGCTTCTGCGGCGCCGCCGCTGAATGCATCCGATCCGACGAAGTTGATAGGGCTGGCGAGACCGCTCACGTCATCGAACAGCAGCTTGTCTTGCGTCGCATCGAAACCGTCGATGTGGTCGCCGCTACCGAGCGCGGAGTCGGCAACCTGAGTGAAACGAAACCTGTCGACGCCTGCGCTTGCTGTAAAATTATCCAGGCCTAACCCGCCCGTCACGGTGCTCCCGCTCATCAATATGATCGTATCGCTGAGCGCCGTGCCGTTGATCGTTTCAATATTTTCGGCGCTGAAATAGACGCCGCTATTCGGATTTAAGAACGTAAGTGTATCAGTGCCATCTCCAAGATCGATCGTCGAGGGACCGTTCAATGAGCCGAGATCGGCGGCGATGGTCAGCGTGTCGTCCGACCCGGTGCCGACGATTAAATCCGCATTATAGATGGAGCCAAAATCATTGGCTCCAGCCGCCAGGTGGAGCATGTTTGACCCGTTGCCGAGATTGACGGTGACACCCGAAACATTGTTCAACAGCGTAAGCGTGTCGTCGGATGGCACGGAGAAGTCGCTGCTGCCGAGCGAGCTCACATTGGCGATGCCCACGGCATTGGCGCCGTCGGCCAGATTGAGCGTGTTCGAACCGGTGCCCAGATCGATGAACAAGCCGTTGACGTTATCCGTTAGCTGGAGGGACGTATCGCCGTCGCCGCCGACGATCTGCTCAATTCCTGTGACATTCGCGGTATTATACTGTCCCCCGAGGGTCAGTGTGTCATAACCGCCCCCCAAGTCGATGACCATCGGATCACCGCTGCTGTACAGCCCGTTGTGGACCGTCAGCGTGTCGTCGCCCGCGCTGCCTTGCACAGCATTGATGTTGAACAGGCCGCTGAAGTCATTGGAGCCTTGAGAGAGATTGAGCGTGTTGAACCCGTTGCCGAGATTGACGCTCACGCCGGAAACATTGTTCAGCAGCGTCAGCGTATCGTCCGAGGAATAAGAGAAGTCGCTGCCGCCGACCGAGCTTACATTGGTAATGCTGACGGCATTTGCACCGTCCGCCAGATTGAGCGAGTTCGATCCGGTGCCCAGATCGATGAACAGGCCGCTGACGTTATTCGTGAGCTGGAGAGACGTATCGCCGTCGCCGCCCACGATCTGCTCGGTTCCTGTGACATTCGCGGTATTATACTGTCCCGCGATAGTCAGTATGTCATAACCGCCCCCCAGGTCGATGACCATCGGATCACCGCTACTGTATAGCCCATTGTGGACGGTCAGCGCATCGTCGCCCGCGGTGCCATGGACCGCGTTGATATTGAACAGATTGCTGAAATCGTTGGCGCCTTGAGCCAGGTTGAGCGTGTTGACGCCGTTGGCGAGATTGACGCTCAGACCCGTGGCATTATTTAGCAGCGTTAGCGTGTCGTCCGACGAGCCGGAGAAATCACTACCGTTGAGATTTTCAACGTTGGTGACGTTCACCGAATTCGCGCCATTGGCGAGGTTCACGGTATCCGTTCCGGAACTCATGTCGATCGTCAGACCGCTAGCGTTGTTCGAAAGGGCGACGAATTCATCGCCGCCCGCGCCTTTGAGGAATTCGACACCGACGAAACCGAGCGTATAACCGGCGCCGGAAATGCCGAGATCGACGGTATCGCTGCTGCCGGCGCCGAGGTCGATCGGCCGGCCGAAGAAATTCTGTCCGATGGTCAAATAATCGTCGCCCCCGGTCAGTGAGACGAGGCCGGCGGTGCCCGAAAATCCCAGAGTCGAAACGTTGATCGGCGCTGCGGCCGATCCGCTCGCAATCAACCGGTAGGCCGCGCCATTGCCGTTGCCGAACTGCAGGACCTCGACATTGCTAAGCGTGTCGGTGCCGTCCCGATTGGCCGTATTGTCATGCACTGAAGCCGAAGAGATGGTGTAGCCGCCGACGGGCCCCGAATAAACGGCCATGTCGGCACCGCCGCCACCATTGATGACGTCGTCCCCGCCATTGCCGATGATGACGTCGCCGGTATTTCCGCCGGTGATCGAATCGGCGAATTGCGAGCCCGCGACGCGGCTGACCCCGCCGGTGATGGTGTCTGTGCCGACCGAGGAGTCGCCGGTGACGGTCCCGGCGCCAAGATTGACGGTTACGCCGCCCGTCGCGTTGTAGAAGGCGATTTGGGTGTTGCCATTGCCGGTGATGATATCGGCTCCGCCCATGCCCTCGAATTCATTGAAGTTGCCGCTGGAACCGGCGTTTGTGCTTGCGCTGCCAAAGCCGACAGCGGTGTAGGTATCGGCGAAATTGGTGCCGCGCACGAGTTCGATGGACTGCAGCGTGTCGTGGCCGCCCGCGCCGGCATCTCCGCCGGTCACTGTGCCGGCGGCCAGATCAACCTGGACAGCGGCAGAATCGAAATCGTAGCGCGCACGGTCATTGCCGCCGCCGCCACTGATCAGATCGCTGCCGCCACGGCCCTCGAACTGGTCGTTATTGACGCTGCCCAGAAGGGTGTCGTCGAAGGCCGAACCGCGGACCTGGCTCACGCCGCTGAAGGTATCGATGCCAACATTTGCGACATCGCCACCAGCGGAGCCTTGCGCGGTCCCGGTCGCAAGGTTCACAGTCACGGCCGCTGTGGCGTTCAAATAGGATACACGAGTTGCGCCGTTGCCAAGGATGACGTCGTTGCCGCCGCGGCCTTCGAATTCATTGAAGGTTCCGCCCGAGCCGGCGTTCGTGCTGGTGGCGCCGAAGCCGACGGCTGAAAGATTGTCAGCGAAGTTGCTGCCGCTGATCATTTCGATCGATTGGAGGGTATCGGTGCCGACGCCAGGGCCACTGACCGTGCCTGCTGCGAGATCGACAGCGATCGATCCGGTCGCATCCGAATACGTCGCCCGGTCGTAATCGGCGCCACCGTCGAGGGTGTCGTTGCCGTCGCCGCCCTTGAGAACGTCGTTTCCGGCAAGCCCGGTCAGCGTGTCGTTCCCCGCGAAGCCCGTCAGGGTGTCGGCGCCCGAGGTGCCGGTGATCGATTGTCCGGCATTGACGCCGAGCACGTCCTGTTGCGCGACGTAGCTTGCCTGGTTGTCGACCGCCGTTTGGAGATTGGTGGTGAGGCTGTCCTGGACCGACTGCGTGATGATGCCGGTGGACCCGGCATCGGCGAGCGCGGAAGAGCCATTGCTTTGGGCAACGACCGAGATCTGCGCGAGGGTCGTCAACAGATCCGTGCCGGTGGCCGAGGTGGCCGCCGTCGAGGCAAGCCCGTTGCTTGCGGCAACGATCTGCGTCGCACCGTCGAGCACCGTCTGGGGAATCGCACCAACGCCGAGCGTCGCCGAAGCGGCGGCGGTGATGATACTTGAAACCACGCCCGGGTCGCTCAAGCTGCCAGTCTGCGCCGCCAGCTGCGCAACCACGGCCTCAGTGGCATCGGCATCGGTGGCGCCGGCGCCTTGCAGCAACGCGGCGGCTTGCACGATCGTATTCTGAATCTGAATCGCCGCGGCGATCGCAGTGCTGCCGCTGCTTTGTGTCGCGGTGTCGCTCGATATTGAGGCTGCGATGGGGTCGAAGGAGGCCAGGTCGATATCCGCCGACGCGAGACCGATCCGGTTCAGCACAAGCTGGTTGGCTTCAGCATAGGTCATGCCGGAGTTGGCGTCGTGAACGGCGACGACCAGTGTCGTGAGCGGCGTCACGACCGAGGAACCGGGTGGCGCACGCATCACCCCCGTAAATGGAAGGCCGGTCGAAATGTCGATGCCGCCGGTCAGCTCCAATGGCCCCGAGGCCCCAACAAGCGAGAAATTGCCGAATTCATCCGTCTGCGCAGAGGCGGCCCCCGCGGTAACCGTGGCGAATTTGATATAACCATCGATGCTGGTGCCGACCGTCTTCACGCCGAGCTCGAAACTCTGGCTCGTGCTCAAGCCGCCCTGGTCGGTGGCGGTGACCGTCAAGGAAATCGACTGCTCCGTCTGCGCGTCAAGAGAAATACCGTTGACGTCGTCCCCCTTGAGCTTGAGAACGGCATGGCCGCTGTCCTGCACGACCTCAAAACGAGCGTCGCTCACCGAATAGGTGAAGGCGACGTCGCTCGTATCCGCGTCCAGAAGTGTGAGTGTACCGACCTCGGCACCGCCCTTGCCGGCATCGATCGTCGTTCCGTCGAGCGCCAGCGAAGTCGGCGCGTCGTTCTGGCCGTGAATTGTGAAGCTGACCTGCTTCTGGGCTCCATCGGCCGACGTGACGGTGAAGCTGTCGATTTTAACTTCATTTCGGCCGAGGTATTGAACCGCCTCGTTAGCTACGCTGTAAGCGTAGCTACCGTCACTTGCCAGGCTGAGCGTTCCGAGATTGCCGGCGGAGCCGGTCACCGCGGTCTGGAAAGCCGATTGCCCTTGATCGGCGTCGCTGATGGCGATGGAGCCGGCCGCGGTCAGGGTCGGTGAAGCCGCGTCTTCGGTGACGCCGGAGACGGTCGGGGCGCCGATGCTCGCCGCATCGTTCTGGCCGTGGATCGTGAAGTCGATCTGCTTCTGCGTGCCGTCGAGCGTCGTCACCGTGAAGGTTTCGAGCTTCGTGTCGCCCAGACCGAGATACTGAACGGCGCTGTTGGCGACGCTATAGGTGTAGCTGCCGTCGGCGGCCAGAACGAGCGTGCCGAGATTGCCCGGCGCGCCGGCGACGGTGGTCTGGAATACGGCCTCGCCCTGGTCGGCGTCGCTGATGGCGATGGCGCCGGCCGCGGTCAGAGTCGGTGAAGCCGCGTCTTCTGTGACGTCAGCGACCGTCGGAGAACCAATATCGGCCGGGCTGTTGCCGCCACCCTGGACCAGGATTTCGATCGATTCGAAATTCCTGACGCTCAGATCGAAAGCAGTAAAGTGAAAGGTCGCGCCATTCGCCTTGTTGCCGTGAGCATGAGAGACGAGAAAATTCTGGAAGTTCTGGATATCGGCAAGGATGGCTGGATTGGCGGCCTCGGCCGGAGTGAGCACCAGCCTCAGCGTGTCATTGCCTTTCCCGCCATCGTAGAAGTCATGACTCGTGGCGTTCTCGGCGACGGCGTATACAACGACGTCATTGCCGCCGCCGCTGTCCACGTTATCCGAGCCGGCCCCCGCATTGATGACGTCCTTGCCATCGCCCGTCTCAATTGTGTCGTTGCCTCCGCCTGTTGTGATCGTATCGTTGCCGCCTCCGCCAATGACAGTGTTGCTACCGGCACCGGCATTGATAGTGTCGTTGCCCCTGCCACCGGTGACCACGTCATTGCCACCGCCAGCGGTGATCGTGTCGTTGCCGCCGCCACCGCTGATGATGTTGTTGCCATCGCCCGCATCGATGATGTCGTTGCCATTCCCGCCGATCACGATATCGCTGCCAGCGCCGGTTGTTATCGTATCGTTGCCGCCGCCCCCGCTGACGATATTGTTGCCGTCGCCGGCATCAATGATGTCGTTGCCGTCACCGCCATCGATGAGATCGTCACCCCAACCGGCGGTGATGGTGTCGTGACCCGAGCCGCCAAAGATCAGGTTGTCGCCATTCCCGGCGGAGATTTGGTCATTTCCAGCTGCGCCAAAAATGATGTCGCTGCCGTTGGTGCCAATAAGAGTGTTGTTCTTCTTGTTGCCAATGATGACCGACATGTGCTCCCCCCCCGGAACAGGTTGCAGGCGCAACCACCCCTCTCGGGGCGCCGTGCCAGAGATGCGATTACAACTTTTGGTGAGGGCGGCCCGCTACACCTAAATGGGTAATGTGAGCCTGAAGTCGTGTCGGCTTTGAAAAAATCAAATGGCGGAGGTCAGTTAAGGTACAGATGAGGGGGTGGCCATGAGGCTGACGAGCTCTGCCTGGCGGTGAACGCCCGTCTTCTCGAAGATGGCCTTCAGGTGCATCCGGACCGTATTGGAACTGACCATCTGGGACTGCGCAATGTCCGTGACCGACAGCCCTTCCGTGACCAAAGAAGCGATCTTTGCCTCTGCTGGGGTCAGGTCGAACAGGCCTTCGAGCAAGGTCGCGGCCGGGCTTTTCTTGAAGTCGACGGCAGTGACGAACATGAGGGAGTAGGAGTTTGCAAAGATGTCCTTGGCTGACCGGCGCAGCGGCAGCAGGTGGGCGATCAACGGCGGATTGGTCCCGGACCTGGGCACCGGGACCGACCGGCCGGGCGACAGCCCCGAACCGGATTGCAGGCTCTGTAATCCGTTGAGGAACAGTTTTTGCGCCGATGGATCGGCGAAGTGGACCGCATTGTTGGCTCCGATCGAAATTGATGGCGCGCAGGCGATGAATCTTGGATTGGAGCCCAATACGCGTCCGGTCTGCGTCAAGACCGCGGCGGCAAAACCAACTGTTTCCAGCGTATCGACCGACACCTGTGCGCTATGCAGACCGGCGCGCCCGGCGAGCAGCGCGGCTCGGGCAAGGTGGGGCCTTAGAGCATCGAGCTTATCAACGGCCGCACGCTCCACCGGACCAGCGTCGTGACGCCGTTCAACCGAGAACACCAGCGTATCAGACGAAGGGGAATGAATGGCCGTCCCCACACACCAGCCGAGGCCGCGCGGCCGCAGGAACTCGGTGTAATATGGCTCGCGGTCCAGTTCCTCGCGCGTGAAGGCATCGAGATCACAGAGAAATCGCGGCTCCCGGATCGGAATGAGCCGCTGGCCGCGAGCGTTCTTGGCGACCCACTCGCTTTCGATCCATTCGGCGGTGAAGCGCCGTATTGCCTCGGATGCGATCCAGTCATATTGGCCCGGCCGCGTGGCGAACAGCATGCTGCCTTCGCCGCCGGCGATCTCAGCCATTCTGTCGAGAATATCGGTCCAATATTCCGGAACAACGGCGGCTTCGTAGATTCGGTCGATTAGACTTTCAAAAGACTGCATCGTGCCCCCGTTCTATTTGGAACGGCGGCCGGCCTGCCGGCCACGCGAAATACAAAAACATGTCCTAACGCGCCCCACGCGCCAAGAACTGTGATGTCCCCATAAGAAGATTATCAGTTTTGTCGGTCGCCGAAAGAGTTCATTCGAGTATGGTTATGGTTCGAAACTTCGCGAGCGAGCGGAGTTTAAAACCTCAGGATATACCTATTCGGGTCCGCTAGATTAGAGTTACGCTGTAAAATCAATGATTTAAGATTTCTATGCATCCCGCGGCCCATTTCAAGAAATGGCGACTCGGAACGCGGCGGGCACGCTTGCGCAGGAACGCGGTCGGCCTTGGATGGGCCGATGTCCATGCTCAGAACCTCGCGCCGGCCATCGCTGTTGACCCCGACTGCGGCGATCACCGCGACCGAGACGATGCGCGCGTTCTGGCGCACCTTCACGGAGGTAGCGTCCAACCACAGATACGGCCCATCGCCCTCGATCGGGCGGGCGAGGAAGGCCCTCACCTTGTCGCCGATCTCCGCACAGAGCCGGCTGACCTGGCTCCTGGAGACGCCGGTCATGCACATTGCCTGCACCAAGTCGTCGACCGAGCGGGTCGAGACGCCCTGGACGTTGGCTTCCTGCACCACGGCCGTGAGCGCCTTCTCGGCCATCCGGCGCAGGTGTCCGGTCGCGGTAGCCGTTGCGTTGGGCCAGACGCTCGGGGCTCTTCTCGCCATAAACGGCACCGATCTGGCCTTCGACTTCCAGTTCCAGCAGGCGCTGGGCGGCAAAGCCGATCATCTCGCGCAACAGATCGGCGTCAGGGGTCTCTCCACGAGCGTGCGCAGGTTCATCATGTCATCGGTCATCGGTGGGTCCTCGGTTGCGCTGGCGTGTCGCAACCCGATCCTACCGGAGAAATGCCGGTGACCACCGCAAAGCCGCCCGCCCGCTATGGCGCTATTGGGCGCGCGCGTCCGGACGGCTTTGCTCTACCAAACTACACCATCACTGGGGACACATCCCCAGGAGAGCATCGCGCAATGCGACGACGGTGTCCTCCCACTGCTTAATCGCCGCTTCAGAGCCCTCGAACTTTGCAATTGCTGGCTACTGGGCTGTCGAAAGGACATCAGGCCGCGATACTGCGATAGCCCGGTCTCTGGCAAGCAAGCCGGTTTCGGTACTAGGCCTTTGCAATGTCCCTGCCGAGATCGCCGCGACTCATAGCTTGATGGCATCTCGACTCGTTACAAATTGCGGACATTCGTTGCATCTACCGATACAAGCGTTGCAATTCCGGAAACAAACGTTGCACTGTCCAAGACAAACGTTGCACGAGCAGATACAAACGTTGCAGGGCGTTGAGCCAATTCCGGGTTAAGTGTTGCAAAGTCGGAACCAAACGTTGCTTTTGGTCGGCGCAACGGGGGGCCGAGATTTTTTTCGCCCGCCAACGTCCCTCGTGGATACTTTTTGAATGCCTGCCCTGGCGGGCCAAGATCTTGTCAATGAACGTCCCGTGCCCCGCCGCTTGGCGAACTCCCCAAATGGAACCGACCATCGGTCAGTCGTTGTGAAGGGCTCATCTGCGGGGGCAGATCACAGGTTTACGCGAAAACGATCTTCGCCAAGGCCATGCCGGGCAGGACCTGGAATTGAGATACTTTGGCAGCTCCGAGAAACTCAAGCCAACAATTCACGCGGCGAAAATAGTGCCGCGGCAGACACCCGAGCGGAGCATTCACGCAGGCAAGCCTCCAGCCTCAGCATCCGGCTCGGCAATTCAGTCACTGCCGGGAATGGCTTGGAAAGAACTTTGGCGGAGGCTACGGGAACCAAGGGGCCTTGAACGAACGGACCCGTCGTCCGTCGGGCCGCTTGGCCTCGCGACCCCGCACCATCAAGCGTGCGCTTGCTCGGTCGGTCACTCTCCCCCCGTAGCTCTGCCGCCTTCGCTCCCACGCTCGTAAGGGGGCAGCCGACGCGCAGGCGGCGCAAACCGCCGGCCTTCGGAATCTGGCAGTAAAATCAGATGGATGCCGTGTGGGATGACGGATCAGCCGTTATCTCGGCAGCGATGTATTGCCCCGTGTTCGAAAGCGTTTCCGACTTGCTAGGGCGGAAAGTACGGTTTTCAGACGCAACTGAATGGAGACATATCATGCGATGGCTTATCTTCTTACTCTCGGCCCTCAAAAATGCGTTTTTAGCGGCCGCCGACTTCCTGTTCGAAGTCCTTTTTGCTCCCGTCCGGGCGTTACGACCGGCCGGCCGTAGCGCTGTGCGGCCTCCTCCGGACGTCGTCCCGGACATCCTCGCGGCCATTGAACCAACGCCTCCGACCGTCGCACGGCCGAAACCAACGTCGCCGGCCGGCGGACCGGCTTTGGAGGTCCTTCGGTTTGCCGCTGCTTGCATCAGACGCGACCCGGTGTCAGCCCGAGCTCATGCTGCTCGGTTACCGGATGACGTGCGGGCTTGGGCAGCATCCCTCGAAACCAATGAACTGCGGAAAGTCATTGCAGCTCGCACGAACGGTGTTACGGCTCATTTGAAGGGAGACGTGATCGAAGGCGTCCCTCCGCTTAGATCGGCTCCGCCAGAGCATGTGCGTACCGACGAGGCTCAAAACATCGAGGACGAAAGCCCGAGAATAACGATCCGATAGATCGCCCCGTGCCTTCCTAGAAACTCTCGCGCGGTGACTCAGCTGGGGCGCATTGAGCAACGCCGGGGGCCATTGGGCCGCCCGGTGTTGCCCGCGCTTTGCGCCCGCTCCTCAGGGGCGCCGGCCGGCTGTCGATCGAGGAGTCGGGCGCTTGTGACCCCACCGCAAAGCCTCCCCCGCCACTGCACTATTGGGCGAGCGTCCGGGCGGCTTTGCTCTACCGAGCTACTCCACCTCCGGGGACACGACCCCACCCGTCAATCGCCCGTGAACGGAGCGGTGCCGACCTGCATAGGCCTGCCTTGAGCCAATAAGGGACATCATCAGAGCAGACGACGCTCGCGGCTCGCCATCTTTTCAAGTCTTTGCCGACTCACAATCGGCGCACGGTCGCATCGTTAGGCAGCCGAAGGGGTAAAGGTTACGAAGGCAATTCAATAACATCAGTGCTAGTCGTTTTTGAGAGAATTGGCGGCGTGCCAGTTGGGACTTCCCGCCGGCCGGGACGAAAGCCTCATCTAGACTCCTATTCGGTGACCGGTTCGTTGTCGGTCACGTCGGTATCCTTCACGAAACGGTCGATGCGGAACGGCTCGATTGGCATGTTGGTGGCGCCAGTGACGATCAGATCGGCCATCAGCGAACCGACGCCCGGCCCGAGCTGAAAGCCGTGCGCGGAAAAGCCGAACTGGTGGAACAGGCCTTCCGCGACCTGGCTGGATCCGATGACCGGGATATCGTCTGGCATGCGCGCCTCGATGCCGGCCCAGGCACGCACGACGGTCGCGCCCCGCATCACCGGGAATAACTCATCGACCGTCCGCGCGCTCGCCGAAAGCTTCTGCCAGTCGAGCACCGTTGTGTTTTCGTCCGGATAGGCCATGCCAAGATGGCCGCCGCCGATCAGGACCGTGCCATTCTTGAACTGTTTAAACGACAGCTTGCGGCCGCGAAGGATGATGACCGGATCGAGAAAATGGGACAGACGCGCGGTGATCATCAGCATCGGCGCGATAACCTCAAGCGGCACCCATTCGCCGATCATCGCGGCCAGCCGGCCCGACCAAGCGCCGGCGGCATTGACCAGCACCGGCGCCTCAAAGTCGCCCTCCGTCGTCGCCACATGCCAGATGCCGGCGCGGCGCGCGATGTTGAGAACCCGCACCCCTTCGCGCAGCCGGGCGCCGCTCTCGACGGCGCGGCGGCGAAAGGCCTGCGTCGTGCGAAACGGATCGGCGGCGCCGTCGCGGCGCGAGACGATGCCGCCGGGGCAATAGTCCGACACCGCCGGCACAAGCCGCTTGAGTTCGGCGCGATCGATCAGCTCTTCATGCGTGAAGCCGCGCAGGCGCAGGTCCTCGACCCGCGTCCGGCAAGCGGCGAACTCGACCTCGTCCTCGGCGACGAGTACCTGGCCGTGGCTTTCGAAGCCGCAGTCGTCGCCGACCAGATCCTCGATGCACTCCCACAATTCCATGGAAGCCACCGAGAGCGGCACTTCCGCGACGTGGCGCGCAAGCTGCCGCACGCCGCCAGCATTGACGCCGGAGGCATGGCGGCCACAATAGTCCTTCTCGATAAGCAGCGGCTTCGCGCCGCGCAGTGCCAGATGTAGCGCCGTGGAGCAGCCGTGAATGCCGCCGCCGACCACAATGACGTCGGCGGTTCTGCTCATCCGCGCACGACGCCTTTGACGGCCGCTTCGGTCTGCGGCATTGAGGCCAGCTCCTTGAGCGCAATCGGTTTCACCGGTGGCCGCAGCCGGTAGTAGCCGACGGCCTCGGGCGAAACGCCCCGCGCCTCGGCGATCATCTCGGTCACCGTCAGGCCGCACAGGCGGCCCTGACACGGCCCCATGCCACAGCGCAGGAAGGCCTTGAGCTGGTTCGGCCCCTCGACGCCGAGCGCGATCGTGTCCTTGATCTGCGCGGCATTTACCTCCTCGCAGCGGCAGACGATCGTATCGCCTTCGGGCAGGCGGAACTGCGGCGCCGGCTGAAACAGCACATCGAGAAAAGCACGGCCGAGTTCGGCGCGGCGCAACGCATTAGCAAGCCCCGAGCGATTCTCCATCAGCCCCTTCTTGCCGGGTGCCAGCGCCTCGACGGCCGCGACCGCGGCGATGCGTCCGCGCTCCGCCGCGGCAATCGCGCCGCCGATGCCGCCGCCGTCCCCGGCGATGGCGATGCCCGGTACCGAGGTATGGCCATCGGCATCGAGCACCGGCACCCAGCACAATTGCCGCTCGTCCCAGCGATGCACGACACTCGCCGCATTCGCCAGATTGACGTTGGGCACGACGCCCTGATGCAGCAGCAATGCATCAGCGGCGATCTTCTGCTCGGCACCGCCGGCGCTGAAGGTGATCGTCTCAAGCCTTTCGCCGCCCGCCGCCGCCAGCGCCGTGACGCCCGAAATAATGCGAACCTTGCGCTTGACCTCGCGCATCAGGGCGATGCCCTTGGCACGGTACGGCGACATCAGGAAAGGCAGGGCATGCGGCAGCGCGCGCCAGGTGTTGGCGCGCGGCCTCGTGTCGAGGATAGCGTCGATGGCGCCGCCGGCGCGCAACACCTGCGCTGCGTAGAGCCAGAGCAATGGCCCGGTGCCGGCCAGCACCACCTTGCCATCCGGCACCAGGCCGGACGATTTCAGCAACGTCTGGCCGGCGCCGACCGTCATCACGCCGGGCAGCGTCCAGCCGGGGATCGGGAACGGCCGTTCCAGCGCGCCGGTCGCGATGATGACGCGTCGCGCCTTGATAATCTGCGACCGGCCAAGAACCGACACCGCGATCTGCAGATCGGGGTCGAGGCTCCACACCGTGGCGCCCTGCACGATGGTGGCGCCGCTGGCGCGCGCCTCGGCGACCAGCGTCTCGCCGCGCCAGTAGTCGTCGCCGAGAATGTCGCGGCGCTGCACCGGCGTCGAAGTGATGGCGCGGAATATCTGTCCGCCGGGCTGCGCGTTCTCGTCGAGCACGAGTGTCGAAAGACCCGCCCTGCCGCCGACGGCCGCGGCGGCCAGCCCGGCCGGTCCGGCGCCGATGATGACGAGGTCGAACTGGTCCTTCGGCAGCGGCATCGCGGTCATGCCCTCGCCTCCCTCTTGCCGTGCTGGGTCTCGATGCGCATGCCCTCCTCCACGCGGACGAGACAGCCCTGCCGATTGCCGATACCATCGACCGTCACCAGACAATCGAAACAAACGCCCATCATGCAGTAGGGCCCGCGCTGCGCGCCGCTGACCGGCGTCTCGCGGCAGGCGCTTTGCCCCGCGGCAAGCAGCGCTGCCGCGACACTGTCACCCTCGCGGGCGGTGAAGGATACGCCGTCGATCGTCACCGCGACTACGGGCGCTTGCGAGTCATGCAGCCTTTTGAACATGGAACCTCTGCGCGGAAAAGACACGGGTTTGCTGCGCATCAAGCGCCCCGCGCGCGATCATCGGCGCCAGCGTGTAGGCGTGGACGGCGGCGAGCGTGACGCCCGAGTGGCAGCAGGCGATGAAGGCGCCGGGGCAGCTTTCCGACTGGTCGTAAATCGGGAAACCGTCCTGCGTCATCACGCGCAGGCAGGACCAGCTGCGCACGACATTGACATCGGCGAGGAATGGAAAGGTGCGCTGCGCCCGCTCAAGCATCACCGAATTGATGGCGAAATTCATGCCGCGGTCGTCGGTCGAATCCTCATAACTATCGCCGATCATCACCGTTCCTTCATCGGTCTGCCGCAGGGTACCGATCGGATAACGCATGAAGCGCTGCAGACGCTCGGTGACGACGATCTGGCCGCGGCAGTTGAACTGCATCGGCGCGCGAAGGCCCACCATCGGCGCCAGTTCGGCGTTGGCGTTGCCGGCGGCGAGCACGACCTTGCCGGCCTCGACCTCCCCCTGCGATGTCCTCAGCCGAAAGCGGCCGCCATTGTAATCGATGCCTTCGACGCGGTGGTCCGGCCGATAATCGATGCCGAGCCGCTGGTTGGCGACGTGAAAGGCGCGGAACAGGCGCAGCGCGTTGACGTGTCCGTCGAGCGGACAATAGCTGCCGCCGACGACGTCCAGGCCGATGCCCGGTAGCATCTTCTCGACCTCTCGGCGATCGAGCAGGGCGACCTCGTATTTCGCCACGCCCTCCTGGGCATGGATCTGCCGCAGCACAGCGCGCCGCATTTCCATCTCGCGCTCGGACAGGCAGATGGCGAAGCCGCCTGTCTGCTCCAGGCAGACATCAATGCCGGTGCGCTCCTTCAGCTCGGCCTCCAGTTGCGGCCAGCCTTGCGTCGAGCGAATGGTCCAGCCGGTATAGGCCGGCATGCCGAGGCCTTTGCTCTGCACCCAGACCAGCGCGAAATTACCGCGTGAGGCGCGCTTGGCGACGTCGCCTTCGTCGAGCACGACGACGCGCCGGCCTTCGCGGGCGAGCCCGAAGGCGATGGCCGAGCCGAGCAGCCCGCCGCCGACCACCGCGATGTCATGATCCTGTGGCAAGTCTCATTCTCCTACGGCTCGTTGATGCCGCGGCCGGCCAGCAAGCGTTCCAGCCCGTAAAGCCGGTCGAGCGCGACCAGCGCGATGACCGTGAGCGCGATGACGCTCGCCGATACCGACGTCACCAGCGGATCGATGTTGTCCTGGATGTAGAGGAACATGCGCACCGGGAGCGTTTCCGTGCCCGGCGCCGCGACGAACACGCTCATCGTCACTTCATCGAAGGATTGGATGAAGGCGAGCGCCCAGCCCGAAATCAGGCCCGGCAAAATCAAGGGCAGCGTCACGCGCCGGAACACGATCCAGTCCGAGGCGCCGAGCGAGATCGCCGCCTGCTCAATGGCGCGGTCCATGCCGACGGCGGAGGCGAGCGTGAGCCGCAGCGCAAATGGAAACACGATCACGATGTGCGACAGCACCAGACCGGTGAAGGTGCCGCCGAAACCGACCAACGAGAAGAAGCGCAGGAAGGCAATGCCGAGCACCACCGGCGGGATCATCAGCGGCGACATGAACAAGGTCGCCAGTGCATCGCGGCCCTTGAAGCGGTAGCGCGCGATGGCGAGGGCCGCCGGCACGGACAGTGAAAGCGCGATGACTGATGACAGCGCGCCAAGCCAGATGCTCACCCAGAAGGCGCGGATGAATTCCGGATACTGGGCGATAGTGCGGAACCAGCGCAGCGATAGCCCGTTCGTCGGGAACGACAGGAAGCCTTCCGGCGTGAACGCCACAATGCAGACGATGACGATCGGCGCCAGCATGAAGATGACGAACAGTGTGTGATAGATCAGCGCCAGCGGTCCGTTTCGGCTCATCGAAACACCTCCGCGTAGCGCCGCTCGATCAGCCGGTTGGCGACGACGATAGTGACCACCAGGGCGATCAGCAGCAGCGTCGCGACCGCCGCGCCGAGCGGCCAGTTCAGGGTGTTGAGGAATTCGTCATAGGCGAGCGTCGCCGCCACCTTGAGCCGGCGGCCGCCGATAATCGCCGGCGTCGCGAAAGCGCTGGCCGACAGCGCGAAGACGATGATGCCGCCCGACAGCACGCCGGGCACGATCTGCGGGAAGATAACGCGCCGCAAGGTGGTGAAATGTCCGGCGCCGAGCGAGGCCGCCGCGTTCTCGATCTGCGGATCGACGCGCTGCAAGGCGGCCCAGACCGAGAGCACCATGAACGGCATCAGCACGTGGGCCAGAGCGATGATGACGCCGGTCTCGGTGAACATGAAGGGTATCGGCGACGAGATGACGCCGAGCTTCATCAATGCCGCATTCACCACGCCGCTGTTGCCGCCGAACAGCAGCGCCCAGCCGAGCGTGCGCGCGACGATCGAGATCAGCAGCGGTCCGAGCAGCACCAGCACGAAGACGCCGCGCCATGGCTGCCGCATACGGTTGAGGATATAGGCCTCCGGCGCGCCGAAAACGGCAGTGATCAGCGTCACCAGGATGGCGATGCGGAAGGTCCGGGCGAACATCTCGTGGAAATACGAATCCGACCAGATCTCGATCCAGTTCTTGAGGATGAAGACCGGCTGGATGCCTTTGTACTCGCCCCAATCATGGAACGAGAGCAGGACAGTCATCAGCAACGGCACCACGACGATCAGCGCAAAGAACACGAGCGCGGGCAGGCTCAGCAGCCACGCCGGGCTGAACGTCCAGCCACGACGCGTGCCGACCGCACTGTCCGGGGTGCCTGCCGTCATGGCCGCCCTCCCGCGGCGCGCAGCGCCATGTCCTCGGCGCGCCAGGTGAGACCGACCTTGTCGTTTTCGGCGGGCATCGGCTCGCCGCCGTTCTGGCGAATGACGAACACCTGCCCGGCCGCGGTCTCGATCCGGTAGAGCCAGTGGTTGCCCTGAAAAATGCGGGTCTTGACCAGGCCGGTCAGCCCGCCGGCGCCGCAGTCGGCAAACGCGATCTTCTCTGGCCGCACCGATGCGATCACCGGGCCATCGATCGGCCGGCTGGCAGCCCATTGGCCGTCGGCGATGGCGATACGGGTTTCGCCGCCTTCAACGCGGGCGGCGCCGGACAGTTCGTTGGTCTTGCCGAGGAAGCCGGCGACGAACGGCGTTGCCGGACGCTCATAGGCTTCCTGAGGCGCGGCGATTTGTTCGACGCGGCCGTGGTTCATCACAACGATCCTGTCGGACAGCGCCATCGCTTCCGACTGATCGTGGGTGACGAGAATCGTGGTGGTGCCGACGGTGCGCTGGATCTGTCGCAATTCGATCTGCATCTCCTCGCGCAGCCTGGCGTCGAGATTCGACAGAGGTTCGTCGAGCAGAAGGACATGCGGGCGAATGACCAGCGCGCGGGCGAGCGCGACGCGCTGCTGCTGCCCGCCGGACATGCGGCGCGGATATCGCTCGGCAAAACCGCCGAGTCCCACCAGGTCCAGCGCGCTCTTGACGCGTTCGTCGCGTTCGGCACGGCCGACCTTCTGCATCTCCAGGCCGAAGGCGACGTTCTCGGCGGCCGTCATGTGCGGAAATAGCGCGTAGCTTTGGAACACGACGCCGAGACCGCGGCGGCTCGGCTTCATCGCCACGAGATCATGGCCGTCGAGCAGAATGGCGCCGCCCGTCGGTTCGACGAAACCGGCGATCATCTGCAAGGTCGTTGTCTTGCCGCAGCCGGACGGCCCGAGCAGCGAGATGAATTCGCCGCGGCTCACCGCCAGCGACAAGGCGTCGACGGCGACGAAATCGCCGTAGCGCTTGTTCAGTTCATTGAGAACGAGAAAAGACATGGCGATGCGGCCTCTGTCAGGAGGGCGAGAAACCGTCAGCCCGGCCGCCTCGCGCGGGCGGCGGCCGGGCGGAGGTATGAAGCCTAGCGCTCGACCTCACGGTTCCAGCGGCTGGTCCATTCCTGACGATGGGCATTGATCGTATCCCAGTCGGGATTGATCAATTCCGCCGCGCGCTGGCCAACCGGGGCCATCTTCGCCAGTTCAGGCGGCACCTTCACTGACTTCACCACCGGACCATAGCCATAGTCCTTGAGCAGGACGAGTTGCATGTCCGGCTGCAACAGCGCCTTGATAAAGTCCGAGGCCAGCGGCGAGGCATCCGGCTTGACGATCGGGCATGCCGTCACCAGCAGCGAAACTGCACCCTCCTTCGGGTAGACGAAATCGACCGGGAAGCCGGTGTTGGCGAAGGACTGGACGCGGCCGGTGCCCCAGACGCCGAGCACCGCCTGGCCGGACTGGAAGAGCTCCGTCATCTTGCCGGGCGACGGCTCGTAGGCGAGCACGTTCGGATTAACGTCATTCTTCATGACCTTGAAGCCGGGATCGATATTCTTTTCGCCGCCGCCGTTCATGCGCGCGAACATCATCAAGGCGTGCAGGCCGTAGGTGTTGTTGATCGGCGGGATCACCACCAGCTTCTTGAATTTCGGATCCTTGAGGTCATTCCATGAGGTTGGCGCCGGCCAACTTTTCTCCTTGAAGACCTTGGTGTTGTACATCAGGCCGGTGCCGACAAGACCGATGGCGACCGCCTTGTCGTCCTTGAACAGCGCGGTGCCGTAGAGATCATTCTTCGGCAGGTCTGCGATCTTGCCGCAAAAGCCGAGCTGGATGGCCTGATACATCGGCCCGTCATCGACGATCGCGACGTCGATCTGCTGGTTGCTCTTCTGGGCCTGCAGTTTGGCCAGCGTATCGGTCGAGTTGCCCGCCACGTATTCGATCGTGACATTGTGCTTCTTTTCGAAGGCGGGAATGATCTCCTTGCGGACGGTTTGCTCGAACGAGCCGCCGTAGCCGGCGACATAAAGCTTCTGTTGCGCCATGGCCGGCGACGCGACCCCCAGCAGCAGACAGGCAACGGTCGTGGCGCTGAATTTCGAAATTTCAATCATGAGGACCCTCCAATAACGCTCTGTCGAGGTGGTTGTTTGGCCGTTTTCGTTATTTCCCCGGACTGCGTTGTCATGATTTTCCATCTGTGCCTAAATCGTCAAATTCATTCTTAGGCGCTATTCATAACTGGAGGTAATATGGCGAAACCCACGCTGCGGCGCCCCAATCTGCGGCAAGTCGAGGCGTTCCGTGCGGTGATGATCACCGGCAGCGCCACCGCGGGCGCTGCCTTCATGGGTGTGACCCAGCCGGCTGTGAGCAAGCTGTTGCGAGATTTCCAGCACCAGCTCAAACTCAAGCTGTTCGAGCGCCGCGGCACCGGCATCGCGCCGACGGCGGAGGCGGTGACGCTGTTCGGCGAAGTCGAACGCTCATTCATCGGCATCGAACGCATTGCCGAAGCGGCGGAACAGATCAGGCTGCGGCAAGCGAGCCTGCTGCGGATCGCCGCCCTGCCCGCGCTCGCCAACGGCTTCCTGCCGCGGTTTGCCGGCAAGTTTGTCTCCGGCCGCCCCGAGGTCGATCTCGAACTGTCGGGCGTCATCTCGACGCTCGTGGTCGATTGGGTCGTCAACCGGCAATGTGACTTCGGGTTCGCGTCGCCGCAAATCGATCACCCGGCCTTGGAGAAAATCGCCATGCCGTCGCTGCCTTACGTCGCCGTACTCCCCGAAGGCCATAAACTGGCGCGTAAGAAGGTAGTTGTGCCGAAAGATTTCGAAGGCGAGAATTTCATTTCGCTCAATCATTCCAGCCAGAGCCGGAGGCAAATTGACGCCATCTTCGCCGATCACGGTGTGTCCCGCGTGATGCGAGTGGAAACCCACCTGTCTGAGATCGCGTGCGGGCTGGTTTCCTCCGGCCTCGGCGTCGGTATCTGCGACCCGTTCACCGCCCGTGAATTCAGCAGCCGCGGCGTGGTTGCTCGGCCGTTTCAACCGACGGTGACCATCGAGGTCTTCGCTCTTTATTCGTCTCACCAGGCCCCAGCGGGGATCGCCTTCGAATTCATCGAGCAATTCGCCGCCCATATCCGGAAATTCGGCCGAGACTACCGGCGGGCACCGTTATGAGCCGAATGCAATTAATGCATCATCACGCGCCGACAAAACGGGTCGACATGCCGAGCGGCTCGGCTGCCACCGGGTGCCGGATGACGACCGCAGCGACTGACTGCAGCGCAAGGAAACTCGTCTTCGATCCCTTGCAGGGTCTTTGAGAGAGCGGGCTGAGTGATCGCGAGCTCCTTGGCCGCGGCGCCGACGTTCTGATGGCGCGCAATCACGAGGAAACAATGCAGGTGACGAAAGCGGATTCGGCCGCACATGGAGATACCCGTCAAGCTCACGCGGGCACCAAGGCTATCATATCCCCTCGGTTAGATCTTGTTCGGGCCATCGTGGAGGTGACGTGACGTGGATGCGTCGGCTCCTAAGGTTCGCACGTAACGGCGACGAGTCGGTCGAGACCGCCTATGCCTGCTCCGGGTCATAAGCGGACGCGGATCCAAACCTCAGCCATGTCCGATCTGCCTGCGGGGTTGAGCGCGAGGAAAGCCAGATCTTGGCTTTCGTTCGCCATGACGTCGAGCCGGTCCGGCTCATAGGCGAGGCCCGTTTCCTTAAGCATGATGCCGAACTTCACGCGCCGGCCGGCGCGCGAAGATCGGATGATCGAGCGTCATTCATTGTCTCCTCAATGAGCGGGCCTTGCGCCGGCACATGACATGCACGCCGGGGCAATACCACCCCTGTCGTCACGGGCAAAGGCGGATGATCGTCTTGCCCGCGCGCCGCTGCGTCGGGTTGAAGGCGGCGACGGCATCGCCGAGAGGCGCGATCGTACCAATGTTGGTGCGCAGCCGCCCGTCACGCACACGCTGGACGATCTCACCCAATTGAGCGCGATCGGACTCGACGATGAAGTCGATGGCGGTGCCGTCGGCCGGCCGCACCTCCGATGGTCCGACGATAGACACCAGCGTGCCGCCGGGCCGGATGAGGCGCGCGGACCGCTTGCCGATCTCGCCGCCGATGAGGTCGAACACCAGATCCACGCCGCCGACGTCTTCCAGTTTATCGTGGTCGAGATCGACAAATTCGTTGGCGCCGAAGTCCAGCGCTGCCTGACGGTCGGTGGCGCGTCCGGTGCCGATCACATGGGCGCCGAACTCGCGGGCAAGCTGCGTCACCATCGAGCCGACGGCGCCGGCCGCGCCATGCGCGATCACACGCTGGCCGGCGCGAAGGCGACCGTGCACGAGCAGTCCCTGCCACGCGGTGAGGCCCGAGATCGGCAGGCTCGCAGCCGCCGTGAAATCGACGTCACCCGGCAGCGGCGCTAGATTGCGGGCTTCGATCGCGACGTATTCGCCCAAGCTACCGTCGCGATACCAGTCGGCCAGTCCGAATACGCGCTGTCCCACCGACAGGCCCGTCGTGCCGTAGCCCAGCGCCGTGACCACGCCGGCGAGTTCATGGCCGGGAACCGTGGGCGTGCGGTCGCGCCCGAGCCGGTCGTTCCAGGTGGAAGGCCAGCCCAGCTCGGTGCCGACGAAACCGGAGGCGTAAACCTGAACGATCACGTCGTTGATCGCGGCCTGCGGTTCCGGCAACTCCGTCAGCTTCATTCCGGAGGTTCCGGCCGCCTCATCCGTCACAATAATCGCTTTCATGATCGTTTCCCCTTCGTCATTTGCGCTTGCACGCTGACTGTATGGAGAACTAGGAGTGATCGTTGGTGCCAAGAACATTGCCGATCGTCCCGATGGACCCATTCGCCGCCCTGTTCGCCCACGTCACGCCGCGGGCCCGGACTTTCTTCACCGGCACGCTGTGCAAGACGGTGCAGTATCCCGACGTCGGTCACCTGCACTTCCTCAAGGACGGCGAACTGACGTTGATCCAGGCCGGGCAGCGCGACCTGAAGTTCGACGAGCCCACCTTGCTGTTCTTTCCGCGGGGCCGGGTCCACACTTTCGCCGGCGACCCAAAGCGCGGCGCCGACCTCGTCTGCGCTACGGTTGAACTCGGCGGCGGCGACGGCAATCCTATCGGCCAGGGTCTGCCCGAACTCGTGGTGCTGCCGATCGCGTCACATCCGGCGCTGGCGCCGATCTGCGACCTGCTGCTCGGCGAAGCCTTCGCCGAACATGCTGGCCGCCAGGAAGCGCTCGACCGACTGTTCGATTATCTGCTGATCCTGATCGTGCGGCACGTCGTCGACAGCGGCATGGTGGCGACTGGCGTGCTGGCCGGTCTCGCCGATCCCCGCCTCGCCAGGGCGCTGACCACAATTCACGAAGCGCCGAAGAAGGCGTGGACGTTGGACGATCTCGCCGGCCTTGCCGGCATGTCACGCACGCGCTTTGCCGAGCATTTCCGGACGCGGATCGGGCAGACGCCGATCGACTATCTCACCGTGTGGCGAATGACGATCGCCGCCCAGCTTCTGGCGCGCGGCAAGCCGGTGAAGAGCGTGGCGCAGCAGGTCGGCTATACGAGCGCCGCCGCCTTCACGCGCGTATTCAGCCGGGTGACGGGACAGGCGCCGCGCAATTCGAATGACGCCAGCTTGAAGAGGCAGAACCGGGTCTTGCCCAGCCACCGCTCCAATTCGTAGCCGACCGCAGCGCGTGGCAAGCCAGGGCTGTACGGTGACGAGCCGACGCAGGCCGCCTATCCGCCGCTCATGTCTGCTTGGGGTCAGGTGCGGATGTAAGCCGCCCTGCCTCATAAAGTCCGCTCTTAGGCCAAAAGCAGACATACATCCGTAGTCGGCGCGGTGAAATCGGCATCCGTCGCTACCGGATGCAGATAATCAACGTCCAATGGACGTGTAATTGGCGGTTATCCGCTATGGTTTGGCTTTATAGCCCGCTTGCATCGTAGATGCTCAAACCTCGGGCCGCTTGCGGTCGGGAGCTTGGGGCGAGACGAGCCTGCCGGGAGGGCTAACTTGACACTAACACAATGTGTTTCAACATGAAGTTACGCGGCGCTGTCACGGGTGACGCCTCCCGCGTGACCACCCGGGGTCAGCGCGCGTCACGCGTGACATCAAAACCGAGCGCCGAAAGTAGGAAACAAACGTTACATTTCGCCTGTGTAACGGGGGGCCGAAAAAAATCTGGCCCGCCGCTAATTTTTGGGTTCCCCAATCACCTGTGAATTGGACGAACAAGGCCACTCTGGCTAGAGGACGCCGAA